>NZ_SMKP01000469.1:0-460 GCF_004349015.1 Nonomuraea diastatica | reverse complement strand
CGGGCAGTCGCCGTGGGGTTGGCGCGTCGATCAATACTCTGCCGGTCCGTATCGACACTACTGGCCGGACCGTCACTGAGGGTGTCCGGGCGGCTCATGAGACGTTGACCGGTTTGATCCGGCATGAACACGCGCCGTTGAGTCTCGCGCAGCGGTGCAGTGGGGTGCCGGCGGGCGTGCCGTTGTTCACCAGCCTGCTGAACTACCGGCACGACACTCTGGACCGTGATGGCGAGGCCGCGGCATGGCTGGGCGTCGAGGCGCTGTCCAGCCGGGAGCGCACTAACTACCCGTTTGTCGTCATGGTGGATGACAGTGGTGACCGTTTCCGTTTGACGGCGCAGGTGCAGGCGGCGATTGATCCGGGTCAGGTGTGTGCGTTGCTGGTTCAGGCTCTCACCGAGTTGACCGCCGGCGATCGTGCGCTCGCTGAGCTGGACGTGTTGCCTGTGGCCGAGCG
>NZ_SMKP01000468.1:0-468 GCF_004349015.1 Nonomuraea diastatica | reverse complement strand
CGGCCGGTGCGCCGGTCCGGGCCCTGTCGGCGGGAGACCGTCCGTGACAGCCGCCGCAGCTTACGCGCCGCCGAGTTGAGGTGCCGGGGGTTGGGGACCGGCGGGCTGCCGTCGAAGTACACCGCGAGTGTGGTGATGCCGAGGTCCACGCCGATCACCGCATCGTGGCGGGCGGGAGTGGCAGGGGGTCGTTCGGTGTGCACGGTGAAGCTGACGTGCCAGCGGTCGGCTTGCTGCCGGACGGTGGCCGAGGCGATCCGCGCGGTGCCGTCGGCCAGGCGGCGGGCGAGCTTGACGGCCGGCTCGCAGGTTTTGATCCGGCCCAGCACCGGCAGCACCACGTGCCTGCGCCCGTCCAGCCGGATCGCGCCGGTGGTGAACCGCACCGAACACCCGCCACGCCCGCTCCGGTGTTCGGTCTTGAACCGGGGAAACCCCACCTGGGGCCCTTGCGTCTGCCCTGCCGGG
>NZ_SMKP01000054.1:0-54663 GCF_004349015.1 Nonomuraea diastatica | reverse complement strand
CATCCCGGCCGCCGGGTGTCCGGCGATGCCGGACACCCGGCTCGTCGTCACCGGACGCCCGCTCCCTCGTCCAGAGCATGGAGCACTACCTGGAGATACACGGTCACGCACGTGGACCGCTCTAGCAGAAAGGAGGCGGCCCCCGTGCCGGGACGGGGGCCGCCTCCGCCGCTCAGGCGTCGCCGTCGCCCGCAACCTCCAGGCCGTACGGCCCTCGCGGGGCCGGTGTCATCGGGCGGTCGCGGGGCGGCCGGCGAAGCGGCGCAGCGCGTCCAGCCCCGACAGGCCGTAGACGTCCTCCACCGCGTCGGCCAGCAGATGGCAGGTCCTGAACCGGTCGAGCGGGGTGAGCCCGAGCCGCGTCAGGTGCAGGTAGGTGTAGTTGAGCAGCACCCGGTAGCGCCGGAAGGCCGGGTCCGCGAAGATCGCCTCGTGGTAGGCGGGGTTGTCGAAGACCAGGCGTTGCAGCTCGCTCGGCTCACGGTGTGGCGCCGGCGGGTCGCCCGGCCGCACCCGGAGGGCCTCGCCCGGCTCGATCATCGGCTGGATCAGGCGGCCGTCGTCCAGTGCCACGACCCGCCTCCGGTACTGCTCCAGCAGGGATGCCCACTCCCGTACGAACGGGACGGCCGGGGCGCCGCCGTCGTCCAGGCAGGCGACGACCTCTCGTACGCGCTCCGTCAGGGCCGCGCGCCGCTCCCTGAACGTGCGGTCGAAGGACGCGCGGGCGCCCTCCGGGTCGGCCGCCCACGTGAGGTACCCCTCCGCGTGCATCCGGAACGACAGGTAGCTGCGGTCGATGCGCTGCGAGGTGTGCGCGATGGTCAGCATGAGGCTCAGCGCCAGCCCGATCCTGCTGTCGCGGCCCGCGCGCACGTGCTCCAGCATGCCGAACAGCAGCGGGGTCGCATCGACGTAGAACGCGGTGAGCAGGTCCACCGCCTCGTCGCTGCCGAGCACGTGCCGGCGCGAGTCGTACGGCGCGTCGCGGATGGAGTTGTCCGGCGGCCACGGCGTGAGCGGGCCGCGCTCCTGCTCCCGCATGGCGAGCAGGCGGTGCCTGGCCAGGCTCTCGGCCGGGTCGAGCGCGGCCGTCGAGGGGTGCTCGCGCAGGTAGCCGCCGACGGCCTCGGAGACGCGCGGGCGCACGACCCGCCGCCAGACGGCCGGCGCCGCCTTGACGTTGATCCGCAGGTGCGGGCCCTGCCGCCAGTGGCGCAGCACGTACGCTGCCGCCACGTGGCCGCGCAGCTCTTCGAGCAGCGGCCGCACGGCGTCCAGCAGCAGGCCGTCCTTGTCCGGCGCGTGGTAGTGGACGTGCACGCAGTGCCAGGTGGGAGGGTCGGAATCGGGCAAGCCGGTCAGGGGGACCACCTCCGGGAGTCGGCGAGGCCGGCGATGGCACGGCCCGCCAGGAACGACATGTGCTGCTCGGTTCCGGCGCGCAGCCCCAGCCGGTTGTGGAGCAGGTGCGCGCAGCGCATCAGGATCAGCGACACCGTGCGCCGCTCCGGCGGCGCTGCCAGGGCGAAGAACGCGTGGGGCGAGCCCGGGTCGAGCGGCGCGCATCGGCCGGCGGAGTGCAGCGCGTCGAGGTCGTCGCGGAGCGCGCCCACCGACGACGCCCACGCGGCCAGCAGGCCGCCGCCCGACTCGGGTGTGTCCCACAACCTGCGCGTCTGGGCGAGCAGGGCGTTCTCGCGGCGCCGCCAATCCTCCTCGCTTTCCGGGGCGACCCTGGGGCGCGGCGCCTCGCGGGCGGCCGCGGCCAGGCGGTGCGCGGCGGCCGGCAGGTCGGGCTCGCACGCGGCGGCCGCGATGGTCAGCGCGGCCAGCCCGATCGCCGCCCGCCGGCCCATCTCCGTCCCGGCGCGCACCACGTGCAGGGCCAGCCGGCTCGACTCCGCGAAGTGCCGTTCCGCGGCGGCCACGCAGGCGGCGTCGCCGTACGCCTCGTACTCGGGCCGGTAGCCGATGAACGCCACGGAGCCGGCGGGGTGCAGCCGCTCGTCGTAGTGCGTACGCCGTTCGCCCTTGGCCATGGCGGCGGCGAAGGCGCGGTAGGCCGCCGCGTCGACGGAAGGAGACGGGTGGGCGGCGAAGTGGGCCGCCGCCCGCTCGCGTGCCAGGTCCTGGACGCGCTGCCGCCGCGCCGGGTCCGGCACCTCCAGACGCAGCCGCACGTGCTGGCCGCCCTCCCAGTAGCGCAGGAAGAAGGCGCGGCGCGCGGTGCCGTCCGCCGCCAGCTCCCGCGTCACCGGGTCCACCACGCCGGTGATCAGCGGGTCGAGGTCGCCGAAATGGAACAGGTGCACGCCGACCCAGCCGTCCCCGGCGCCCGCGTCGTCCCGCGCCGCCGTCATCGGCCCGGCCTCCCCGAGAGCTGCACGACGTACTCGGTGACCCGGCCGCCCGCGCCGTAGCGGGGCGCCTGGTAGGGGTCGGGCAGCGCCTCTTCGAGCACCAGCAGCGCGCCGGGGTCGCGCAGCGTGCGGACGAACCCGGTCAGCAGCAGCAGGTCGGTGACGTCCACGTACATGGGCTTGCGGTCCTTGCTCAGCAGCCCCGCCAGCAGGCCGCGCCGGAGATCCACCACCCGGGCGAAGAACCGGCGGGGCACTCCGTGCAGCGCCAGCCACTCGGCCAGCCTGGGCAGGTACGCGGCCTCACCCTCGCCCTTGGCCGGCACCGGGAACGCGCCGGCCCGCAGCCGCCAGACCGCCCGCGCGACCGTCACCCGCCCGAGGTCCATCCGCGGCCAGCGCTCCACGACGCCCTCGGCCGGTGCCTCGGCCCGGGTGCGGAACACCCAGCCGGGCACCATCGCCGTGGACGGCTCGCCGAACGCCCGCACCAGGAACTGCAACCACGGCGGCAGCCAGTACTGGGCCGTCATGCCCAGGTGGACCGGCTTGACCGGGCGGCCAGCGCCGTCGAACAACGTCAGCCGGTCGGACCCGGGGTCGTGGCCGACCGTGAGGTCCGCCGGCGCGACCCGCGGGAGTCGGGCGTCGGGAGCGGTGAAGGGATGATCGAGGGCGAGGTCGGCCGTGGCAGGGCGGACGTTGAGGCCGCCGCCGACGAGCCCGCGGCACTCGGCCACCATGACGTCGCCCTGCGCCGCCCGTAGCCCGGCGGCGGGCGGCGCCTCGCCGCCCGCCAGGGTGACCAGCCGGTGCAGCCGCGACAGCCCGCGCCCGTACCCGGCGGAGACCGAGTTGACGACCGCGCGCACGCCGCCGGGCCCTGGCACGGCCTGCAGGTAACAGCAGATCGATCCCGGCGGCCGGACGAAGCCCGGCCAGTTCTCCGCCATGGCGGCCAGGCGGGACGCCGTGAGGTCCACCGGCTCGCGGTCGCCGGGCCCGGCGCCGGCCCGTTCCCAGAAGCTCCGCCGCACCTCGGTCAGCCGCGTCAGGCCGGGCGGGTGCTCGGCGCCCGGCACCGCGCGCGTGCCCGCGACCGGGTCGCGCAGCATGCCGCGCAGCAGCGTCCCGCCCTCGCCAGGCGCCTGCCTGTGGATCTCGCGGTAGAGGTCCAGGGCGGGGACCCGCCCGCTGGGGCCGTACCGGTCCAGGAAGAACGCGGTGGCGGCGATCTTGACGGGCAGGTCGGGGTCGAACAGGCCGAGCAGCCCGCGCAGCGCGTCGAGGTCGTCGCACACCCCGCGCCAGGCCGTCGCGCTCAGCCGTCCGGCGACGCCGGGGATGACGGCGCTGTGCCAGAGCAGGTTCTTGCCGGGCAGTGACGGCCCTGGCGGCAGCACCTCGCTCAACGCCGCCCGCACGACCCCGGCCGACCGCGCGCCGTCGCCGGGTTGGGTGGCACCGTCGCGCAGCGCCTCGGCGACCCGGCCGACGGCCTGCGCGTACGGCGCCGGGCCGTCCTCCGCCAGCCACGACGCCAGCCGTCCCACCGGGTCGGCGCCCTGCTCGTCGTACGGCGGGACCAGTTCGAGCAGCCCCGCGTCGACCAGCGGCTCGATCCCCGGAGCGGCGGCCAGGGTGGCGACGTCCCTCCCGCGCACCCAGGCGAGAGCCTCCCGCACCGCGGGGCTCGCGGCCACCCCGGACAGCGGCTCGCCGTGCCCGAAGCCGAGGAACCAGATCCGGTCGCCGTCGTCGGTGGCGGACGGATTGACGCGCAAGCGGGCCCGTTCCCGCACCCGCCGATGCCGGGTGAGCGCCGCCCACAGCGGGCGCAGGACCGCCCGGTCCAGCTCGGCCATGACGTGCCAGGCGGGCTCGCCGCCGGTCCGCACGGCGGGGCCGTCCGCCTCCCACCGGCCCAGGCCGCTGAGCGTGAAGGTGGCGTACGGGCTGGTCTTGACGCTCGCCCGGGCGAGGTAGCGGGCCAGCCGCAGCAGTTCCTGCCGGTCCGGCGGGCGGTCGGCGGGGCCGGCGAGCCAGGCTTCGAGGCGGCCGGCCAGGACCGTGCTGCCCTGGGCGAGGCCATGGCGGAAGCCGGCGTCGGACACCGCCTCGCGCAACACCGCCGTCTTCTCCCGCGACTCCTCCGCCAGCACGGCGGGCAGCGCGGCGCGCAACCTTTCCGCGCGCTGCCGCAGGGTGGTCCACGCGCCGATCCGGGCGGCCAGGTCCACGGGCAGTGCCGCCAGCACCTCGGCGGACGCGGCCAGGCCGCCTGGCCGGCGCCCCGCGAACACCGCGCGCCGCAGCGCCACCAGCCCGGACTTCAGCGGGCCCGCCGCCACGCCGCCGATCACGTCGTGCAGGGGAGCGGACAGCTCCGCGCCCTCCCGCCGCAGCCGGGCCGAGACGTTCGCCAGCTCGTCCACCAGCCGCCACGTCCGGGTGCAGCGCATCCGGTCGAGACCGGCCACCGGCAGCCCCGCGACGCGGACTGCCAGAACGGGCGACAGGGCATAATCGGGATCGGCGAGCCCGGCAGAGTCGCCGTCCCCCGCGACGGGGACGGCGTGCGCTACATGGGTCAAAGGAACGCGCTCCTCGAAGGGGTTCGTCAGGGGCCGAGGGCGCCCACGGCACGGGCGCCCTCGGCCCTGCTCGTCATACCGGTGGCCGTACGAAGCTCACCGGAGGGCCGACGCCGGCTCTACAGCTCCGGAGCCCAGCAGCTCATCGCCGTCAGATACGACGAGCAGTAGCCGGGGGAGGACGAGGCGCCGGTCTCGATGGTGCCGTGCCCTTCCGCCACGATGGAGTCGGCCGACACGACATCGATGGAGTCGACGTCCAGGCCGCGCAGGTCGAGTTTGAGGTTCTCCGACATGTGTGTCTCCTGACATTGGGATTGAGTTGATGAACACGGTTGATCCGAACGGGTCACGATGTCGTCGGAGCCGGCATCACCTCCTCGTCGGCAAGGACCGGGATGGGGCGGGCCACCAGGGGCCCGCCGGTCGGTGGGGTGCCCATCGCCAGGAAGGACAGGCTCCTCAGGGAGGTTCCGGCGAGGCCGAGCACCTCGTCGGTGGTCTCGTTCGCGCCGTCGGAGTGGATGCGCGCGGCCAGGCCGAGCGCCGCGGCGGCCAGCGCGGCCCGCTGCGCGACCAGGCCCGCCTCCATCTGCTGCATGCGATACCAGCGGTCCCCGAACGGGCGCGCGCCCGCGAGCGGATCGCCCACCGGAACCAGCGCGGCGGCGGCCCCGCGCAGCGCCACCCGCGTGTTGGCCAGCAACCGCCCGGTGGCCACGGCGTCCACCTCGCCGGCCCCGGCCAGCTCGTGGAGCGTGTGCCGTGCCGGGTCGTACCAGTAGGCGCCGCTGGGCAGCCCGTCCACCCGCAGGGACAGCAGGCACAGCGCGGTCGCGGCCGGTCCCGTCGCGGCGCCGGGCAGGTCGGCCGGGTAGCCGCCGCCGGCCGCGGCCAGCACCGCGCCGAGCGCCCTCCCCAAGAGCGGCACCGGACGGTAGCCGGTCACCGGGGACGTACGGCGCGGCACCCCCGCGGCCGGGTGGGCACCGATCGCGGGCTCGGGAGCCGGGAGTGCCCGGCCCGCGCGCACCGGCGGCCGCGGCCGCGGCACACCGGCCGGCGCCGGCGAGCCGGGTGAGTACGGCGCGTCCGCGGAGCGCGGCGAACCGGGGAAGGCGAACGCGCAAGCCCGGTGCAAGGCGGCGGCGTGGCCGTCGGGCATCGCTCTGGGCAGCGGCCTGCTCTCATCGGCCACCGGCCGGGACATCAGCTCCCCGGCCAGGGACGAGCCCGGCGGGGAGGAGGCCGGTGGGGAGGAGGCCGGTGGTTGCCCGGCGTCCGGGGGCCGTGCCCCGCCGGACGGCAGGGTGAACGTGAGGACGGCCAGCGCGGCCTCCCGGACGCCGTCGAGACCGAGCAGCCGGTCGACCTCACCGTCCGGGAACCGCAGGCGGGCCCGGCCGGCCAGCCCCAGCCGCCCGCCCACGGCCAGCGCCTGGGCCACGAGCACGCCGGTCTCCTGGCAGATCAGGCGGTAGCCGAAGTCGCCGTACTTGAACATCGACCGCCAGAACACCGCGGACAGGACGATCGCCATGTCCGCCGCAACACCGTCCGGGGGGAGGGCGGTCAGCGCCGGGACGTGGTCGTCATCGCGCACGCGCTCCAGGACGTGGTGCACCGGGTCGTAGTGGTAGAGGGCGGCGGGCAGGCCGGGGAGGTGCGGCCCGCCCGCGGCCACGTACGCCTCGATGGGGTACAACCCTCCGCCCGACGGCGCGGGCCGGCCGGTGAGCAGCATGGGCGGCCGTCCCACAGGCTCGCCGCCGTCGTCGAGGTGGTGGGACCACACGATCCTGGTCATGCCGAGCAGGTTCCGCAGCAGCTCGCCGAGCAGGCCGGGAGCCGGGCCGTCACCGGCGGTCCAGGGCAGCCGCACACGTTCGGCGCCGGGGTAGCGCTTGTGCCGGGTCGGCGCGGCGGCCCAGTCGATGGACAGCGCTCCCCGGTTCCGCATGGCGGCCAGGTAGCGGCTCGTGGCCGCGCCTGGCGCGCTCGTCGCCGTGGTCGTGTGCACTCGGCGTCTGCCTCGCTTCCTCCGTGGAGACCGGTCAGGGGAACGGATGGGGGTACGGGTTCAGCTCCTCGGGCCGCAGGTCACGGTCCCGGTGGCCGAGGAGCCGCGGCAGCCTCAGCAGCCGCGGCAGGCCGTGGACGCGCCGGTAGCGGTGCCCGAAGGTCATGGACATCGTCCCCGGCACGATGACCTTCGCGGCGTACAGGCCGCACGCCCGCGCCTCTGGCGAGGTGATGTCGACGGAGATCACGTCGAGCCCGCCGGCCAGGTAGCGCCCGGCCAGCTCGGCCAGGTCCGCGCAGAGGTCGTCGTGCCTTGGCCAGCCCACCCGGGCCGCCACCTCGGCCACGGTCAGCGAGGATCCTCCGAGCGGCAGGAAACCCAGCCGGGCGGACGCGTCCGGGTGGCCGTAGGCCAGCGGATGGTGCTCCAGCAGCCGCACCTCGTCGGAGTCGGCCGCCAGCCGCGCCGACGACGCCGGGTCGTAGCGTTCGACATGGCCGGACAACATCGGTGCCAGGTCCTCCAGCGCCCGGCGGAGCGCTCGTTCCGGATCCAGGTGCGAGGCGGACCCGCACAGCGCACGCGGCCGGTCCGGCCCGCCCAGCGCGTCGACGGCCATCACCCAGAACACCGGCACCCGCTGCTCCAGCAGCGCCGCGAACGCGTGCACGTCGTAGCCCAGCCGGTCCCGCACCCGCTGGGCGAGCATCGGGATGCGGCGGTCGGCCGCCGAGCCGAGGTCGACCCGCGGGATGGGCATCCGGGCGTACCAGGTGGCCAGGGCCGCGTCCCGCTCGGCCACCTCCAGCAGGCCGTACAGGATCGCCTCCGCCGGGTGGCCGCCCAGGGCGCAGCCGTTGGAGCACTCGTAGGCGAACCCGAGGTCGTCCGCGGGGCGGGGGCCGAAGAAGGCGTAGCTCTCCGGAACCAGCACCGGGGCGTCGCGGGCGAACGAGTACGCCCACACCCAGGTCGTGGGGCGTTCCGGGATGAAGCGGGTGAACAGGAAACCGGGCTGGTCATACCAGTCGTCGGGATAGAGGCCCAGCGTGCGGGGGTCGAGGGCGTGGTCGGCGATGTCCGCGTACGCGGCGCGTACGGTGGTCCGCCGGCTACGTGGGTGGATGCCCGCGATACGCTCCAGGGCCTCGGCGACGGCGGTGGCCCGCGCGGAGGCGAAGTCGTCGCTGCGGCCGTAGCCGTGGTGACTTTCGTGCTCGGTGCGGGCCGGGCTGAGCCGGGCGACCGCCATCGGGCCGCCGCCGCGCTCCTCCGCGATCAGGGCCTGCACGATGCCGGTCTCCGCGTCGACGAACCGCTGTTCCAGCTCTGCCTCCCGGCCGCTGATCCCGCTGACCCGGAACGTCGCCGGGTCCGGCTTGGGCGCCGGACCCGGGACGTACCGTCCGGAATGCGGGCCGTCGTCCGGGCGCGCGCCGCAGTCCGGGCAGAGGGGGTCCGGCAGGAACGGATGGCGGCGCACCGCGGCCGTCGGCAGGCGGACCTTCAGCAGCGCGCCCACGGTCCGCGCGGAGCCGGGGTCGTGTCGCAGCCGGCGCACCTCGTCGGCGACCAGCGCGGCGACCGTACGCGAGACGAGTGGGGTGAGCAGGGCGGTGGGCCGCGAGTCGAGGTCGGCGGCCCACCGCGCGCGCAGCGCGTCACGTGCCACCGCGTCCGGCCGGTTGCCGGCGCGCCTGCGTCCCACACAGGTCGGGCAGCCGGGCCGGGACGGGCGGACCACCGGGCCCACCAGCGCCCAGCCGGCCTCGACACGCACCGGCAACCACGGCACGTCCCGCCCGGCCGCGCGTCGCGCCACCCCGGGGTACGGCCGCACGTCGTCGGCGTCGCTCGCGACCACGATCGCGCCGCCTCCCGGTCCGCCGGCGAGGGCTTCTCGGATGGCCGCGTGCAGGCGGCCCTCGCCCAGCACTGTCACCAGGTCAGGGTCCGCGGCGGACGGGACCGTGGTGATGGCGGCCTCAGTCATCGAGCAGGACGACTCGGGTGACGAAGGGCAGGAGCCTGGCCGCCTCGGGATCGCCGTCGAGCGGCACCGCCACCGGCACCTTGCCCGCGCGGCGCAGGGCCCCGGCCATCGTCCGCACGGCCTGGGACCGGTCGCCGTCCGGCGGCCAGAGGGGACGGGCCTCGGCGTACGCGTGCTGCCCGGCGGTCCTGGACTGCCAGCGCAGCAGCAGCCGTTCCAGGCCGTCGCGCAGCGCCTCAGGGACGGTGGCGGCCACGGACACGAGCACCTCCCGGCCCGGGACCGTCAGGGCGACGGCGGGCACCCCGAGGACGGCTGTGTGGTCGCTGATCCGCGGGGTCTCACCGGCGAGCGTGAGCTGGCGCAGCAACGCCTCGGCGACCGGATCCTCCGAAGGCGTCAACGCCGCGCCCGCCCCGGCGCGGTCCACGGCCGGCGATGAGAAGGCGGACGGTGCGGTCGCATCCGCCGGGGTGATCGACCCATCGGGGTCGGTGTGGTCATCAGGGGTGGCCGGCAGACGGGCGGCCAGCAGGTGCTCGCAGTGGGCCCGCAGGCCGGCGGCCAGCGCCTCCGGCCAGCTCAAGCCGGCGCCGGCGCCGACCGGCGGGTGCGGCGTACCGGTGCCGGCGAGCCGGAGGCCGGCTCTGGGCACGGGGCGTCGCCGTCCCGCTCCGGGCCGCCCGCCCGGCAGTTCCACGCCCCACACCACCTCCTCCTCGCCGGGGTGGAGGGCCAGCAGGCCGTACGTGGCGAGGGCGGCGAGCAGGCAGCGCAGCCGGGCCGTGCGCTGATCGGGCCCCCAGCCGTACGCCTGCGGTCTCGGCGCCCAGCCGGGAAGCACGCCGAACGGATCGGAGACGACCGCCTGGCACACGGCCAGCGGGGACTGCGCCAGCGCCTGCTCGTCCAGCATGCCGAGCAGCCCCAGCCGGGAGTCGACCAGTTCGGCGGCGAGGCCGAGCAGTCCTTCCGTGTCGACAGCTGATGCCGCCTTCTCCAGCGGGGTAGTCGCCGGTGCCCAGGCCGGTCCGGCGGTCATCGGCGCTTCGGCCGGTCCGGCGGTCGTCGGCGTCCGGGCCTGCGCGGTGGTCGCCACCGCCTCCGTCAGCTCCCTGATCGCCTCCGGGCCTCCGCCAGGACGCGCGCCCGCCCGGGGATGGGCCAGGAACCGGTGCGGGGCCGTGTCGAGAGTGCGCAGGTCCACCCTGGTGAGCATGCGTTCCGAGCCCGTGTCGAGTCCGGTCACGTGAGCGAAACACGCGAGCGCCGCCATGGCGGCGACCACGGTGGGCACCGGGCCGGTCAGCAGGTCCTCCTCCGGCGCGACCGGAACCGCGGCGGGCAGCCCGGCCAGCCGGTGCCAGCCCGACTCCGCCGCTGTCACCGTGGGCCGTCCCACCTGGCTGAGCCAGACCTCCGTGGGCGCGACGAGGACCTGCCCCAGCACGACCCCGGCCGCCTCGCAGGCGCGGGCCGTCGCCACCAGCTCGTCGAGGTCGGCACTCACCTGGAGCACGACGTCGGCATCACGGGCGATCGTCCGGCCGGCCGCGTCGGCGCCGCGGGCGGTCGTCGGGCTGGGCGCATCGGGTCTCCCGGCGGTCGTGCGGCCAGGCACATCGGCGTCGCCCGCGAAGGAGAGCGTCCTGATCTCCTGGCCAGGGTCGCGCCGGGCGGCGTCCGCGGCCCGGCCGGCCGCCTCGGGAGCGGGACAGACCACCGTGACCCGCTGCCACCCCGAGCCGACACACGCCCCCACCAGCGCCTCCAGCAGCGGCCCCGCGCCGGTCAGCACCAGGTGGGTACGACGTATCCGCTCGAACCGCGACTCCGGCGAATCGAGCGCGTAGCCGATGAAGGCGATCTCCTCCGCGTACGCACGCAGTTCCGCGCCGGTCAGCCCGTGCGGCCGCGCCTGCCGGGCGTCCACCACGAATCGCTGCTCGGCGAGCTGGCCCACCAGCCGCTCGACCATGGCTCGCCGGTCGCCCGTGAGGTGCGCCGTGAGTTCGGCCAGGGTGTGGCGGCCGGTCAGGGCGGGTGCCAGCCTGGCAAGCCAGGCGTACGCCTGCCGCCCTCGGAGTGTGCACGCACCGTAGTCGCTGTGCACGTAAGCACCGTCGGGGCATTCGACGAACCGTACGTCGTCGCGTAGCTGCGGTCTCATCGCCGGATCGGCGTTTGGGAGCGCTCCCATGAAGGCGATGTTAGAAACGGAAACGGTTTATGTAAACCCATAAAACCTCTTTGATGTACATCTGAATCCAGATATAATCGCGCAATTCCCAGTCTGCTCACGGAATGTCACTTACCGGATGGGCCACCGGAAGAAGTTCCCTGTGCGCCGTGAGCATTCTCCGGCACGATGGGCTGCTGGTGACCCGGCCTCAGGGTTCGCGGGCGCGGAGGTACGCGTCCAGGTCGGCGGCGCCCTTGAGCATGGCGCGGCCCCGGGCGGACAGGCGGGCCTGCCAGTCGCGCAGAGTCGACTCCAGCGGGGCGACGCCTCCGGCGGAGCGGACCTGAGCGATCAGCGGGGCGATCTGCTCCAGCAGGTAGCCGCCCCGCCGGAGCTGGTGGGCCAGCCGGACGTCCCGTACGTCGGCCGCGTTGTAGACCCGGTAGCCCGTCCGCGGATCGCGGTGCGGCCGGACCAGCCCGGCGTTCTCCCATTTGCGCAAGGTGGCGGGGCGGACGCCGAGCCTCCTGGCCAGCGGGCCGATGAACGTGTCGCCGCGCTCCTGCGGCACGGGCGCCAGGTCGCGGAGCGCGGCTTCGACGGCCTGGAGGGTGCGCCGGTCGTCGAGGAGCAGGCCGTGGCTCTCGTCGATGAGCCGCAGCGCGACCTCGGTGGCACCCCGGTTGACCGCCTGCATGATCGACGTGGCCGTCTGGTGGCCGTGCCCGGGCACGAGGGCGAGGAACGCGCGCAGGGCCTGGGCGTGCAGCGGCGTATAGGTGCGATAGCCGTGGACGGTGCGTTCGGCGGCGGGCAGGATGCCGGCGTCCTCGTAGTTCCTGATCGCCTGCGTGGACAGGCCGTGCTCGCGCGCCAGGTCGACTGGCCTCATGGATGCATCACCGATTGAGGGTTCATCGAAAGAGAAGCGGGGATTTTCGAGAGAAGTCTACACCGAATGTTCAACGATACCGTTGAATGTATGGATATCAAGGACATGGCCCGGCCGCTCGACGGCGCGGGCGTCTCGGCGTTCCTCCGATCGCTACCCGCCGAACCCCTGCTGCTCGGCCTGGGCGAGGCCAGGCACTTCGTGGGGGAGCTGGGCGAGTTGCGCAACCAGATCTTCCGGCATCTGGTCGAGCACGAGGGCTACCGGTCGTTCGCCATTGAGAGCGACTGTCTCATGGGCCTCGTGGTCGACGACTACGTCGCGACGGGCGCGGGCACGCTCGACGACGTCATGGAACGCGGCTTCAGCCACGCCTTCGGCGCGTCTCCGGCCAACCGCGAGCTCGTGCGCTGGATGCGGGCGTACAACGAGGAGCGTGACGACAAGCTCCGGTTCTTCGGCTTCGACGGCCCTCTGGAGTATTGGGCGGCGAGCCCGAGCCAGGCGCTCACCTCCCTCTGCGCCCTTCTCGACGGCCCGCTGCCCTGCACCGGGGAGACCCTCGACGCGCTGCTGGGCCCGGACGAGCGGTGGGCGAACGAGGCCTCGGCCATGGATCCGTCCCAGTCGATCGGCCGGTCCGCCGACGCCCAGCGGCTGCGACTGATCGCCGACGACCTGGTGGCGCTGCTCGACACGCAGGCGCCACGGCTGAGCGCGGAGGACTGGGAGCGGGCGGCGCTTTACGGGCGCACCGCCACCGGCCTGCTCCGTTACCACTACTGGCTGGCCGACGCGTCCCCGGAACGATGGCCCCGGCTGTCGGCCTTGCGGGACGCGATGATGGCCGCCAACCTGCGTGCCGTCGCCGAGTGCGGCCCGGCCCTGGTCTCCAGCCACAACCTCCACCTGCAGCGGAACAAGAGCTTCATGCCGTTCGGCGACCAGGTGCTGGAGTGGTGGAGTGCGGGGGCGATCACCGCGAGGCACCTGGGCGACCGGTACGCCTTCCTGGCCTCGGCCTTCGGCGTGATCGACGACGACACCCCGCCCTCGGACACCGTCGAGGGCGTCCTGTCCACGCTGCCGTGGGACCGCTCGCTCACCGACGCCCGCCGCCTGGCCGAGGCCGTCACGGAGCCCGCCCCGCGCATCTCCCACGATTTCGCCTATTTCCCGCTGGACCCGGCCCAGCTCGACACCATCGACGGCGTCGTCTTCATCAAGTTCATCAAGCAGGCCGTCAAACTCGGTTGACAGAGCGCGCGTGCCGTGCCAGGCACGGCACGCGCATTCTTCACCAAAGCGACATCCGGAATCGCCAGGCGATCAGACCGGTGAACCCGCAGGGACAACGGCCGCGGCGGTCACTCCGAGTGACTCGGGTGACGCCCTGCTGCTTATCGTATACGATAGACAGATGGATTTCGGGGACTCGATCGACCGACCGCCGCCGCTGCGCGCCGCCGTCTACCAACGAGTCGTGAGCCTGGTGACCGCGGGAGAGCTGAAACCTGGCCAGGCGGTCACCGAGGCGGAGCTGAGCCGGACCCTGGGAGTCTCACGCACCCCTGTGCGGGAAGCGCTGCTGCGGTTGGAGGCCGAAGGTGTGCTCGATTCCACGCCGGCGCGGGGGTTCACCGTACGACCCCTGAGGCCCGCGGAGGCGGCCGAGATCTATCCGATCCTGGCCACGCTCGAGCGACTGGCGGTGTCGACGTCACCGGCGCGAGCCCTCGACCTGGCGGCGCTGCGCACGATCGACGCCGAGCTGCTGGCCGCCAGCGATCCCGCGCAACGGTGGCGGTTGGACACCGCCTTCCACGACACGATCGTGTCGGCGTGCCCGAACGCCAGCCTGCGTACGCTGATCCATGCGCTCCGTGTCCGGATCGCGCGCTACGAGCTGGCGTTCATGCGCGACGGCGACCGCGAAAGTCACGCCGCCCCCCTGCATGAGCAGATCCTTGCCGCGTTCGGCGACGCGGACCTGGCCCGCGCCGCCGACCTCGTCGGCCGCAACTGGGAGGGCTCCCGCACGCTGGTCCTGGACTGGCTGGACCAACAATGACCACCCTCACGGGTCACCGCTGTCCGGCATGGGCGCGCCGGCCACGCATCAAGGAGGAGACGCAGTGAACCAGAAGCGTGTCGGCATCATCGGCGTCGGCGAGATCGGCCGGGCCATCGTCGTGGGCCTGTGCGAGGGAGCCGGCGAGCCCCCCGCGGTGTTCCTCTCCCCTCGGGGAGCCCGCACGGTCGCGGAGTTGTCCGAGCGCTACGAGGGTGTGCAGGTGTGCGCCGACAACCAGGCGGTGGTGGACCGTTCCGAGCTGGTGATCATAGCCGTACGCCCTCATGACCGGTCCGAGGCACTGGCCGGCCTGCGGGTGGATGGCGACACGATCGTCGTCAACGTGATGACCGGCGTCGGGAACGACGACCTGCGCCAGTTGCTCGCCACCGACGTCCCCTTGGTGCGGGCCATCCCCCTGCCCGCCATACGCGAGCGCGCCTCCGTCACGGTGACGTGCCCGTCCCACCCGGTGGTCGACGCTCTCTTCGACCACCTGGGCGGGTCTCTCCCGGTCGAGGACGAGGCGGCCTTCACCGTATTCTCCGCGCTGACCGGAACGCTCACCACCCACTACCGGTACCTCGCCACGCTCACGTCGTGGGCCGTCGGCCACGGTGTCCCCTCCGACGTCGCGGACCGCTATGTGCGCGGCCTCTTCCAGGGTGTCGGCCGTGCCCTGAGCGACGAGTCCCGTTCCCTGCACCAGCTCGCGGGCGACCACGAGACCCCGAAGGGAAACAACGAACGCATCCGCACCACATGGTTCACCGCCGCCAACTCCGAAGCCCTCGGCCGTGCCCTCGATGACCTGGTCGCCGACCTCGACAGCATCCCGGGTCGACATCATTAGTGATAGCTGACCAACACTCGAGCCGTCGGTACCCCTAAGGGCCGAGGTGAATGTGTGAGGCCCAGAGCGCGGGCGTGGCCGGGTAGCGGGAGCGCAACTCGTGTACGGCCTGGTGCAACGCGAGGGCGGTCCCTGACGGGGATGCCTGGCCGTCCAGGGCGAGGTTCGCGTGGAAGAGATCGGCGATCTCGGGGGCGACGTTGTCCGCGATGGGCCACAACGTTCCGATGACGTGGGTGTATCCGGCGAGCTGGAACGCGGTGGCGACGTGGATCGCCTCATCGGCGAACGCCGGGTCGGTCTCCGAGGTCGAGCATGCGGACAGGTACGCGAGATGCAGACCGCTGAGGTGGCGGCTGGATATCTCCAGCGCGGTCAGTGGTCCGTCGTGCAGCACCAGGTGGCTACCCGACGGGTCGCCGGGCACGGTCGTCGCGTGGCAGGCGAAGTGGGCGATCGGATGCCGGGGGATTTCGGCGAGCACGCGGGCCCGTGTCGCCTCCGCCTCTGGCAACACCAAGACGTCGTCGTAGCGTCGTTCCAGCAGGGCGCTCTCTCTGCTCGCCGCCCGCAGGTCGGGCGCGCCGGGGGTGTGGGTGAGGGCGCTTACCAGCACGTCCCGACAAGGTTCGGGGAGGGGGCTCTGCCGGGCGTGCTCGAGGGCGTAGACCGTCGGAATGTAGGAGGAGACGACCCGGTCGAGGACGATCCGCGCGTCCGGCTGCCCGTACTCGTCATGGTGGCCTGCGGCGTGGAGCGGAAGCGTGCTCAGTGGCCCGGTCGGTGACCACCAGACCCGTGGCCACGGTGTGCCGGGCACATGGGCGGAGATGCCGAGCCCGGCGAGAACCGGGCCTGTCACGGTGTCCCACAGATCGGCCAGGACGGAGGAGAGCTCTTTTGCCGCGGCTTTGCGCCGGACGACCGCCGCGGTGTCGGAGGTGATGTCGCTCAGGGCCGTCGCGAACCGCTCGACCCGCTGGGCGAGCCAGGGGTGGGTGAGCGCGGGCAGCGGCACCGTGCGGATGCCGCCGGGTGTGAGGATGATGGCGTCACCGAAGGCGGCGCTGACGTTGATCGTGATGATCGGTCCCTCGGTGGCCTGCTTCAGCAGCCGGTCGATCGACGGCGGCCGACCGAAGCCCTCAAGACCTTCGAGCCCGCGGATCTGCGCCAGCGTCTGGTTCCACTCGGCGACCAGGCTCCGCCGCTCCCGCAGCACGGCTGTCGACAGTTTCGGCTCGGCCTGCGCGCCTGCCGGGATGGGGGCGTTGAGTCGTTCACGGAGGCGTTCGAACCGTTCGGCGAGGCCCGCGTCGCGGACGTGCAACTCGGACAGGTCGCTTGCCCTCGATTCGAGAGCCTGGGCGATCAGCACGCCGCGCCCCTGTTCGAGCAGTTCCATGGCCCGGCCGGGACGGCCGAGCCGCAGGGCACACCAGGCGGCCTGGGAGGCCAGGCCGGCCAGCGTGCGCAGGCCGTGCTCCTGGTCCTTGCGGCCGAGCTCGCGTGGAGCCACGGAATGCAGCAGTTCGACGGCGTAGGCCAGCCCCTCGTGGCCCGCCTCCCAGTCTCCGGCCGCCAGCTCCAACCGGCCCCATTCGATGCCGGCCTTGACTCTCATCTGGGGCGGCGTCGCCTCGTCTCGCGCGGTCTCGCGGAAGGCGGCGACGGCCTCGAGCCGGCTCTCCGCGTCTCCCGCGCGCTCGAAACGGGTCCGCATGATCACTGCGACGTTGAACCTGAAGGGACCGACGAGGGGAGTGCGGCGGGCCGCGACTGCCGCGGCCCGCCGGATGATCCCGACGGCCTCATCCAGAGCCGTCATGTCATCCATGCCCTCGGCCTGGATCTGCAGGGAGTGCGCGAGGTTCATCAGGTACATCACCTCGTAGTGGTGACCACTGGGGAGCAGGTCGACGGCCCGCCTGCCCGCGGCTACGGCCTGGCGCAGCACGTCGGCATCGCCGGTGGTCTCATACCAGGCCTGGAGCGTGTTGCCGAGGTTGTTGTGGGCTATGTGGTCGTCGGGAACCAGCTGGACGCACTCACGTCCGAACGTGATCGCGTCCCGCAGATCAGGGAGATCTCCGACGCGGTCGTAGCGCGCGCGTAGTGCGCTGGCCAACTGGACCAATGCGCGCTGCCGAAGGGAGGCGTGCGGGAAGAGACGGGCTGCTTCGCGGAAGGCGTCGATCGCCTGCCCGAGGGCGTCGAGGTCGCCGGCGTGATCGAATCGGTGGCGCCACACGCTCGCGGCGTTGAACAGGCACTGGTCCCGGTGGGGATGATCGTCCGCGAGGTCGTCCATCGCCTGTTCGCACAGGTCGCGTGCCCGTCCCAGGTCGGAGAACCGGCCGCTGCGCTCGTACCGGAAGCGGTAGGCGTCGCCGAGGTTGGACCGCGCCACCGCCCGGTCACGATGGCCGGCGGGGAGAAGATCAAGCGCCTCCTGGCGGAGCCGGATGAGCTCGTCGGCGTCGACCGGCTCACCCGTCGCCTGCGACAGTCCCACGTAGGTGTGGGCGAGGTCGGTGAGGCGGTCACCACGCTGAGGGTGCCCTGGCGGCGTGACGGCCACCGCCTGCCGTGACAGCCTGACCGCCTCTTCCAGATCGGCGCGGTCGCCTTCGTGTTCGAACCGGGTCTGCAGTGCCTGCGCGAGGCCGGCCAGGCGCTGGCCCTGCGCTCGATACCCGGCCGGCATGGTCGCCAGGGCCTCGCGCAACCGGCTGATCGCCTCGTCGATGTCGGCCTGCCGCTGTGAGTGCTCGTAGCGATCCTGGAGGGTGACACCGAGGTTGGCCAGAACCACATGCCGGTACTCGCTGCCGTCCGGCCTGTGGCCGAGAGACCTCCGGTGCAGGAGCACGGCTTCCTCCAGCGCGCTCAGGGCACCGGTGATCCTGTACCAGTCATGCAGCCTGTTCGCGGCGCTCTCCAGGATGTGGGGGTCGTCCGGCTCACGTTCGAGGAGGTGGCGATCGGTGGCCATCGCCTCCTCCAGGGCGGCAAGTTCGCCCGTGAGCTCCGTCCACGTTGTGAGCGCCCTGCCCAGCATCGACAGCGCCTTGCCGAGCAGCGGGGTCTGCACAGCAAGCCTGACCGCGTTGCGTTGGAGTTCGATCGCCTCTTTCAGGGTCTCGCGGTCACCGTTTCGCTCGACGAGGTCGAGCAGGCTCTCGGTGAGGAGGCTGAGGATCCCGATCTTTGCTTCGTCGCCGTCAGGCGTGATCTCCTGCGCCCATCTGCCGTGGCGGATCGCCTCCTCCAAGTCGGCTGGTTCGCCGTGCCGGGCGTACCTGCTGCTTAAAGCGGCCATGAGGGCGAAGCAGGACATAGCGTGGCCATCATCGGCGTTGCCCGGCGACGTCGCGGCGAGGGCTTGTCTGGCCAGGCGGATCGCCTCCTCGAGGCGGCTCGCGTTTCTGGTACGGGCGAAGTCGTCGAGCCGGTCCATGCTCATCGCGGCCAGAACCTCCGCAGGGGCGGACCGGCCGTACTCGGCTGCGTTCATGGTCTCCAACCTGTTCCTGCACCGGGATGGCAAAATCTTCTCCTGTCCATCGCGCCATGGCGCGGGAGAGCGGAGAACACGTGAAAACTCCGAACCAGACGGGGGAGACCGGTGGGCGGGATCCGCTGGCGCTTCGGCTCGCCCGGCTGTGCACGGAACTCGGCGATGCGCTGGAAGAGGTCGCCGCCGAGGTCGGGGCCGGAGAAGCGCTGGAGCGGTTGCTGGCCGCGTTACGCAACGGCGCGGAGCCTGGCAGACTCCGTCGGCTTCTCGACGACCTCGACGAATCCCTGCAGCGCGGCGGGATCGCCGGCGGCGTCGGCTCCTATCAGCCACGATCCCCCGACAGATACGTGGGCCTTCCCCTCTCTGGCGGTGCGCTTGAGGAGGTGTACGCCTGTCCCACCGGCGACTGCGCGCGTGCCGAGCCGATCCTCGCCACCGGCGCGCGGCCTGCCCGCTGCGATATCTTCCACCAGAACATGCGCCGTGTCAGGCTCGACCGGTGAGCGGATTCTGGTCCGGGCTGAGCGGCAAACTGGCGGAGCGTTGGTTGTCCCTGCTGGCGCTGCCGGGGCTGCTCGTCCTGGGCACGGCCGTCACCGCAGCGGCGCTCGGCCATCGGCGATGGCACGACGTCGGCCTGCTGGCCACACATATCGGCAAACTGGCCGGCGAGCCGGCCATGCGCAACACCGGTGCGGTCATTCTCGTCCTCCTCGGCGTGCTCGGTGGGTCGGCGGCCGTCGGCCTCACCGTCCAGGCGTTCGGCTGGGCAATCGAACGACTCTGGACGGGACGCTGGCCAACCCTCGTGGCCCGCCCGCTCGTCGCGTGGCGTCGCAGGCGATGGACCAGGGCCACGGAGCGATATCGTGCCGCGCTCATCGCCAAGCACCACGCTCTCCACCAGCGCTCCGGCGACGATCGCGCGCCGAGCGAACAGGCGCGGCCGCCTGACACCCAGCGGCTCAACGACGCGAGACTGCGCATCGGCCTGACCGAGCCGGCCTGCCCCACCTGGATCGGGGACCGGATCGCCGCGGCCCAGACCCGGATCCGCGACCACTACGACCTGGACCTCGTGTTCGCTTGGCCGAGGTTGTGGCTCGTCGTGCCCGACACGTCCCGCGCGCAGCTCATGACGGCAAGCGGACGGTTCTCCGCCAGCTCGCGCTTGGTCGCCTGGGGGCTGTGGTACCTCACGATCGGGCTGTGGTGGTGGCCGTCCGCGGTGGCCGGAAGCGTGACCGTACTCGTCGGGTGGCGGCTTGGCCGTACGAGCATGGACACACTCGCCCACCTCGTCGAGGCGGCGGTGGACGTGCACGGCCGCGAGCTGGCCACCGCCCTCGGGATCGAGAGCACGAAGCCGCTGACGCCCGGGGCTGGGCTACAGATCACCCATGTGGTACGCAAGGGCGCGTGAGAGGCGCTCTGCGCGGGAGCTTTTCCTTGGCCCAGCCGACGAGCCTGCCCGCGTACCCGTCGCCGGCCCAGATCAGCGTGATCCGCTCATGCGTCCCTGGCTTGCACCTCCAGTAGGGGGAGCTGCCAGGCTTACGGCGTGGACGGCGAAAGACTCTTCACGATCGGCGAGTTGGCCCTGCGCACCGGGCTGACGGTCAAGACCATCCGGTTCTACGCCGACCGCGGGATCGTCCCGGCCACCCACCGCAATCACGCCGGCCACCGGCTGTACGACCTTGATGCCCTGGCCCGCTTGGAGTTGGTGCGGACGCTGCGCGGGCTGGGACTGGACCTGCCCACGATCCGCAAGGTCCTGGCGCGCGAGGTGTGCCTGCCCGAGGTGGCCGCTGCGCACGCCGAGGCGCTGGCGGTGCAGATCGAGATCCTGCGCCAACGGCGCGCCGTCCTGACCACGGTGGCCAGGCACGGAACCACCCCAGAGGAGATGAGCATGACACATCAGCTGGCCACGATGTCAGAGCGGGAGCGCCGGAGCCTGATCGAAGACTTCCTCGACAACATTCTCGGCGAGTCCGGCGAGGGCGTCCGGACCACAATGACACCGCACTTGCCCGACGATCCCGAGCCCGAGCAGGTCGAGGCCTGGGTGGAACTGGCCGGCCTGGCTGCCGGGCCGGACTTCCGCGCCCGTATGCGCCAAGCGGCTCGGCACATCATGGCCGAACACGCCGAGCACGGCCGGATGTCGCCACCGCGTCCGAATCTGGGCGCCACCGTGCGGAAGCGGGTGGCCCCAGCCCTGGCAGCGGGGGTCGACCCGGCCTCGCCCGAGGCTGATGGGGTTGCGGCGGACCTGGTGGCCGGTGGCGACGCAGGCAAGCTGCTGGCCAGACTGGAGATCATGGCCGACCCGCGCAGGGACCGCTACTTCGAACTGCTCGCGGTGATCAACGGCTGGCCGGCACCGGAGGGCCTGACGCCCTCCCTCACCTGGGCCATCCAGGCCCTGCAAGCCCGGCGGTGAACCAGGGTTGTCAGGCGGCGGGGGACGGCCTTAGCCGGGGACGGGCCGTCCCTGGCTGTTCCCCGGCGTACGGGGCATGGTGGAGGGGTGGACAGAACCGAACTGGCCGACTTCCTGCGCCGCTGCCGTACCCGGCTCACCCCTGCCGACGTGGGGTTGTCACAGGGCGCGCGGCGCCGCACCCCCGGACTGCGCCGCGAGGAAGTGGCGCAGCTGGCGGGCATGTCCACCGACCACTACACGCGGCTTGAGCAGGCCAGGGGCTCGCGCCCGTCCCGCCAGATGCTCGCCGCCGTCGCCCGTGCGCTGCGGCTGACCGGCGACGAACGAGACCACCTCTTCCACCTGGCCGGCGAGGAGCCACCGCGCAACAACCGGCCGGCCACGGAGCACGTCCGTCCCGGCATGCTTCTCGTCCTCGACCGGCTGACCGACACACCCGCCCAGGTGCTGAGCGACCGCGGCGACATCCTCGCGCAGAACGCGATGGCCAAGGCGCTGTACGGTGACGCGTCCGCCCGCTCTCAGGCGGACCACAACGTCGCGTGGCGCTTCTTCACGGACCCGTCGGCGCGGGAGCTCTTCCCGGCCGAGGACCGCGAGCGTGCCGCCTGCGCAGCGGTGGCGGATCTGCGTGCCACACTCGCCCGCCGCCCGGACGACGCGCGGCTGGCAGAGCTCGTACGCCGGCTCCGCGCCCGCAGCGAGGAGTTCTCGGCGCTGTGGGACACCCACCACGTCGCCGTACGCCGCACCGACGTCAAACGTTTCCTGCACCCTGTCGTCGGCCTGCTGGAGCTGGACTGCGAGGTGCTGGCGAACCCGGAGCACGATCAGCGGCTGATCATCTACACCGCCCGTCCGGGCAGCAGGTCCCACGAACGGCTGGAACTGCTGCGCGTGGTCGGCCTCCAGGATCTGACCCGACGCTGAACCGACGCGCCGATCGCCGCCGCCCTCGTGCGATACGGGCGTCGCCCACGACGACGATGCGCACTCGCCGTGGAGCTACCCCGACGTCACCAGGTCGTCACGGACGACGGACAGGGCGACCTCCCGGTGCGCTTCGTGCTCGGCGAGGCGCGCCACGAGAGACTCCCGTACGTGGCGGTAGGTGTCGGATCCGAGCGGCAGCCGCAAGGGGATCTCGCCGCTGTCCACCAGGTCGATCATCGCGCGGGCGATCTTCTCCGGGTCGTTGTCCAGGGGGAAGGTGCCGTCCGCGAGGGCCCTTCTGGAGTCACCCGCGGGTGTCCGGTCGTACTCGGGCATGGTAGGTGCGGTGGCCAGTGCGCCTCCGAAACCGGTCGGAGTCGCACCGGGTTCGACGATGGTCAGACCGATGCCGAACGGCTCGATCTCGCGAGCGACGGTCTCGCAGAAACCTTCGATGCCCCACTTGGAGGCGTGGTAGTAGCCGAAGTTCGGGTACGTGGTCTGCCCGCCCGCAGTGGAGACCTGCAGGATGCGGCCGTGCCCTTGGGCGCGCAGGTGGGGCAGCGCGGCCCGGACCACGTGGATCGAACCGAGCAGATTCGTCTCGATCACCTGCCGGATCTGCTCGTCGGTGGCCTCCTCGACCGAGGCGAGAACGCCGAATCCGGCGTTGTTGACCACCACGTCGATCGTGCCGAGGGCCGCGAACGCCTCGTCCGCGACGTCCCGGACCCGGCCGGCGTCGGTGACGTCGAGCCGGGCCGCCCAGAGACGGTCACCGTGGGCGGCGCGAAGGTCGTCGAGAGCCTCCGGCCTGCGAAGCGTCGCGGCGACCCGATCGCCCCGGGCGAGCAACCGCCCGGTGAGGAGCCGGCCGAAACCTGAGGACGTACCGGTGATGAACCACGTTCTGGACATGGGGCCTTCCTTCCGTCGTCACCTCGACGGTATGAGTTCGAGTCGGCTCGAAGTCAAACTCGTACACTGGGCTGCATGACGGCTGCCGCGGAAACGATGTTGAGCATTGGCGAAGTCAGCGCGCTGACCGGCCTGACGACGCACACGTTGCGCTTCTACGAGCAGGAAGGCCTGTTCGTCGAGGCGGTGCGCCGCAACGCCGCGGGGCGGCGGGTGTTCACCGAGCAGGAAGTCGGGTGGTTGCGGGTCTGCGCGAAGCTGCGCTCCTCGGGGATG
The DNA here is from genome assembly GCF_004349015.1 of Nonomuraea diastatica. NCBI lineage: Bacteria > Bacillati > Actinomycetota > Actinomycetes > Streptosporangiales > Streptosporangiaceae > Nonomuraea > Nonomuraea diastatica. The sequence continues at coordinate 31,587 of NZ_SMKP01000054.1, read as the reverse complement.
CCCCTGCCGGACATCCGCCGGTACGCCGAACTGGTCAGAAAGGGCGCGGGCACCGAGACCGCACGGTTCGACATCCTGCGCCGGCACGAGGCCAGAGTGCAGCAACAGGTAGCCGACCTGCAGGAGGCGCTGAACGTGATCCAGGCGAAGGTCGCACTGTACGCGGACCATGACCATCTCGCCGCGGGCTCCGCCGACACGCTGTGGCGTGATGGTCCCGCCTGCACCCCGGCCCGCCAGGTCCCCTGATCGGCGACTCGTCTCGTCACTCTCCGCCCACACCCGGCCCCGGCGCAAACGACGATCACTTCGCCGTATCGTCCGGCGGTCCGCTCCTCGACGGCGTCCTCGGATGCCTGCGGTAGTCGCCGGGAGGCAGGCCCAGCACCCGCTTGAAGGCGCCGCTTGAAGGCGCCGACCGTGGCCTTGAACCGGGCGGCCAGGGTGGATCGGGACACCGCGGCGGCACCCGCCAGCTCGGCCACGGTCCAGGAACGCGCCGGATCGCGGTGCAGGGAGGTCAGCGCCGTGGCGACCACAAGATCGAGGACACCAGGAGGCGCCGAGGGGTCGCGCGGATGCGGGCCTAGCTGGTGGCGCGCCAGGACAGGGACAGGCCGGTGGCGGCGCGTTCGGTGCGGATCTCCATCATGGTGCCGAGGATGGTGGCATGGTCGGACACCACGGGAACGGCGTCGGGCGTGTAGGTGATCCGGGTGCTGACGAGCACGGGGCTGCCCTCAGGCTCGTGGAGGCGGCGGGCGGCGGCGGGGCCGAGCAGGCCGGGCCGGACCACCTCGGACGCCCGGGCGACCGCAACTCCCGCGTCGGCGAGGGCCGTGTAGAGGGAGACGGCGGTGAAGTCGCGGTCGCGGATCTGGTCGGCCACCGGCCGGCGGACCCAGGACACCTGGTGAACGGCGGCACGGCCGGCGAACTCGCGGACCCGCTCCAGCCGCAGGGCGGTGTCGCCGGGACGGAGCCGCAGCTCCGCGACGATCGGGGCCGGGGCCCGGCGCATCGCCCGCCCGGCCACCACGGTGCGCACGTCGTGGCCCTGTTCGCGCAGATCGTCGGCCAGGCTGCGGAGCGAGCCGAGCTGGTACGCCAGATGGGGCGGGGCCACGTACGTGCCCCTGCCGGGCCGCTGCACGATCAGCCTCTCGTCGCTGAGCTCCCGCAACGCCTGGCGCAGCGTCATGAGGGTCACACCGTAGGAGGCGCTCAGCTCCCGCTGCGGGGGCAGGGCCTCCCCGGGGGCGTAGTGTCCCGACCGGATCTTCGCGGCGAGGTCGGCGGCGATGGCGCGGTATCTCGCCTCGTGCCCGGCGTCGGCGGTCATCGTGGTGCGTCACACTCCTGGTCGAGGGCCCGCCGCAGGGTCGCGAGGAAGGCCCGCAGATCGTCCGGTCCAGCCCCGTCGAGCACCCGCCGCATGACCGCGGCGCCGACCACCACGCCGTCGGCGTGCCGGCCGGCCTCCCGCGCCTGGTCAGGCGTGGAAATCCCAAATCCTAGCAAGACCGGCCGGTCGGTGGCCCGCCTGATCCGCGCGGTCAGCTCCGCCGCCGAGGCGGCGAGGGCGGCGCGTTCGCCGGTGGTGCCCATCAGCGACACCGCGTAGACGAATCCGCGGCTGCGGCGCGAGATCTCCGCCAGCCGTTGCCGCGGCGTCGCCGGGGACGCCAGCAGGGCCAGGTCGACCCCGGCGGCCGCGGCCACCCCCGTCAGCTCGTCCGCCTCGTGCACCGGCAGGTCGGGCACGATGAGCCCGCTGACCCCGGCCCGGCGCAGCGCGGCGCAGAACGCCTCGGGGCCGTCGTGCAGCACCAGGTTGTAGTAGGTGCTGGCGACCAGTGGCACGCCCAGGTCCAGGACCTCGGCCAGGTCGGCGAGGATCTGACGGGTGCCGGCCCCCCGGGCCAGCGCCATCTCGCTCGCCTGCTGGATGGTGACGCCGTCCAGCGTGGGGTCGGAGAACGGCAGGCCGACCTCGATCGCGTCCGCGCCGGCTTCGGCGAACGCTGCCAGGTACCGCGTCCAGCCGGGCGCGATGCCCCCGGTGACGTACGGCATGAGCAGGCCGCGACCGGTGTCCCGGCGGGCACGCAGGTGGCGCTCGACCGCGCCCGGGGCCAGGATGTTCGTCACACCAGCTCCTTCAGGGTGGAGATGTCCTTGTCGCCACGGCCGGACAACGTCATCAGGACCGTCGATCCGGCGGGTAGCTCGCCGTCGCCCGCCGCGCGGATCACCCAGGCGAGGGCGTGGGCCGATTCGAGCGCAGGGACGATGCCTTCGGTGCGCGCCAGCCGTACCGCCGCGCTGACAGCCTCGTCGTCGGTCACCGTGAGGTAGCGGGCCCGGCCCAGGTCGCGCAGGTGGGCGTGCTCCGGGCCGACCCCCGGGTAGTCGAGCCCGGGGGCGATGGAGTGCGCCTCGACGATCTGCCCGTCGTCGTCCTGCAGGAACAGCGAGCGGCAGCCGTGCAGGACGCCGAGCCGGCCGCGGGCCGCCCCGGCGCCGCCCTCCGCCTCGACACCGACGAAGCGCGCCGAGGTGTCGGCGAAGCCGGCGAACGTGCCGGCCGCGTTGGAGCCGCCGCCGACGCACGCGACCACGTAGTCCGGCACGCTGGTCCGCAGCTCGGCGGCGCACTGCCCGCGGGCCTCGTCGCCGATGACCCGCTGGAACTCCCTGACCATCCACGGGTACGGATCCGGCCCGATGACCGAGCCGACGCAGTAGTGGGAGTCGCCGGTGACGCCCACCCAGTGCCGCATGGCCTCGCTGGTCGCGTCCTTGAGCGTACGGCTGCCCGTGGTGACCGGGACCACTTCGGCGCCCAGCATGCGCATCCGGAAGACGTTCGGCGCCTGCCGCTCGATGTCGCGCTCGCCCATGAACACCGTGGCCTCCAGCCCGAGCAGCGCGGCGGCGGTTGCGGTGGCCACCCCGTGCTGGCCCGCACCCGTCTCCGCGATCAGCCTGCGCCGTCCCATCCGCGCGGCGAGCAGGGCCTGGCCCAGCACATTGTTGATCTTGTGTGATCCGGTGTGGGCGAGGTCCTCGCGCTTGAGGTACAGCCGCACGCCCAGCGCCTGCGACAGCCGCCGGGCCGGCGTGAGCGGGGTCGGGCGTCCGGCGTGCAGGGCGAGCAGTTCCGCGAGGGCGGCGCGGAACCCCGGATCCGCCCGCGCCTCCCGGAACGCCGCCTCCACCTCGCGGCACGCCTCCACCAGCGACTCCGGCGCGTACCGCCCGCCGTATTCGCCGAACCGGCCCCGCGCCCGCGGCTCGCCCATCGTCCCCATCGACGGGACGGGCTCACGCCATGGCGACACATATCGCATCCCACACTCACCTCGTTCTATAACTCTTCGGAGAGTTCTATAACAGTAAGTGTGGCACGCGCGGCGTGGACGCGCCACCCCAGGCCGTCCCGCTCGTCCGTTGCCGGTGTCGCACGGCTCCGTGTCTCCTGTGCGGGAGCGCGCGACCTGGCGGGCGAACGTCACTTCGTGTGGGGGAGCTCACACAACTTGTCGCCACTGGTGATGTCGTCGAGAACGCGCCGGAGTTGTCGCATCCGCCGGTCGGCCTCCTCGACGAGTCGCTCGGTCAGGTGCTGCCAATCGGCCAGGGCGGGGTCGGCGGGCAACTCGGCGAAGAGGGCCCTGATCTCCGCAATGGACAATCCGACCCGCTGAGCGACGGATATGATCTTGGTTCGGCAGACATCCGGTTCGCGAAACCGGCGTTGGTTTCCGGCGGTGCGTTCGCTGGTGAGCAGCCCATGGGCTTCATAGAAGCGCAGGGCCCCCGACGAGGCGGCCACGCATCGTCAGCCGAGGAAGCCGGCAGTGTCGCCGGCCATCCCGGTCCGTCAGCCATGGTCGCGGCGCCGGACGTACAGGCGGCGGCCCCGCGGGCCGGTCCATTCCAGCCGGACGACGCCGGGCACGGCGGCCTCGGCGCGGCGCGAGGGGTCGGCCCAGTAACCGAAGCGCGGATTGCGGAAGAACGTCGCCCAGAGCCCGCCGCGGTGGTCCTTGAAGATGTTGTTGTGGCCGGCGCCGACGCCCATGGTCCACCGTTCGGAGTACGGCCCCTCGAAGCGGTCGGAGACGGCGACGACCGCGTCGTAGTGGTACTGCGTGCGGCCGGCGGCAGGCGGGTCGTAGGCGTAGCGGGTGCTGCCGTCGGGGTGGGCCGAGCTCCGGTTCCAGGCGGCGTGCAGGAGGTAGTACCTGCCGCCGTGCTTGAACACGTACGCGCCTTCGAGGTACGGCTCGGGCGTGTAGGGCGTCTGCCGGAAGGCCGGGAGGCCGGTCACCGGGACGATGTCCTCCATGTCGTCCCTGAACTTGGCGTACAGGTGGTTGTGCAGCACCAGCCAGGCGTCGCCGCCCTCGGTGTAAAGGCTGCCGTCGATGTGGTGGTACGCCCCGGGCTTGATGAAGTCGGGTCCGCCGATGAAGGAGTCGCCGAAGGGTTTGTCGTGGTTTCCCTCCACGAGCCGGTACGGCCCTTCGACCCCGCCCTCGCTCACCAGCATGAACGAGCCGACCTTCTGGGAGTGGTCGCCCATGCACGCCACGATGTACCACGTGCCGCGGAAGTGGTGCACCTCGGGGGCCCAGGCCGCGCCCCGCTTGCCGAACTGCTCGTCGTTCCAGAACTCCTGCCATGGGGCGACCACCATGCGTCCTGGCCGGTTCTCTCCGGCGAACTCGGGCGACCACACCTTGCCCTTCTCGGCGCCGGGCCGGATATGTGTGGTGTCCGCCAGCCGCCACGGCCCCCGCAGGGAGGGGGACACCCATACGAAGATGCCGTCGTTCCACGGGGCCGGCCCGTCGACGCCGGCCGCCCGGGTGGTGCCCGTGGCGACGTAGACGGGGCGGCCGTCGACCACGAAGCAGTTCACGTAGGTGTCCCGCATCCAGACCCGGCCGAGCTCCTTGTCCCGGGGGCGCTGCTCGAGCGGGAGGATGAAGGAGTTGTCCGCGCGCGGCCACAGGTCCAGGCGGGTGTCGGCCAGGCCGTAGGGCTCGAGGTCGGGCCAGTTGGACGGATGTCTTCCCATCGAAGCCGCCTCCGCGCTCGCGGGCAGCGCCGCCGCTCCCACCACTCCTGCGGCCCCGGCCAGCACGAACCTCCGGTTCACCTGCGACTCGTTTCCGGCATCGGTCATCGGTCATGTCCTCTCGCGTCGGCCACTGCGCAGCGGCCGGTTGTCTCGTGGCAGGCCGAGGACGAGTCCCAGGCGCCAAAGCTGCTCGAAAGGGCCGCCGATGTGCAGCATGTGGAGAGTCTGCCGAAGTCTGTGGATTTACGTCAATAAGTCGGAAGAAATCCGGCGCCCTCGACGGGCTGCCGCTTGGGAGTCCAGCGCACCGCGGTGGGGGAGCGTCGCGTACGGGAGAGGATCACGAACGGAGTCAGGCGAGGATCCTGACGATACCCGTGAACAGGCCGGGCAGGCGGCGAGCGGCGGGCACCACCAGCCGGGCCGTGCCGGGGCGGCGGGCGGCCTGCACCAGCGCGCCCGTCAACAGCCGGTGCGTGCGAGACAGCCGCAGCCACGCGCCGTCGTAGTCCTCAGGCCGGCCCTCGGCCAGGCACCTCACCAGCACTTCCGCCGAGCGCACGGCCAGCGAGACACCCTCGCCCGTGAGCGCGTCCACGTAGCCGGCGGCGTCGCCGACCAGCAGGACGCGTCCCGCGCGGCGGGCGCGCACCGCCTGGCGCAGCGGGCCCGCGCCGCGCACCACGGTGACGGCCGGGCCGCGCAGGCGGCGGCTCAGGTCGGGGAAGCCGCGCAGGTGCTCGTCGTAGCCGCGCCGCACCGAGCTGAGTATCGCGACGCCGATCAGGTCGCCGGCGACGGGCGTGACGTACGCTTCGCCGGCGCCCGACCAGTGGACCTCGACGAAGTCGGTCCACGGCTCGATCCTGTAGTGCCTGCGCTGGCCGTACCTGCGGGGTCCGCGCGGGGGCAGCCCGAGGCCTAGTGAGCGGCGCAGCGGGGAGTGCAGCCCGTCGGCGGCCACCAGCCAGCGGGCCCGCAGCCCGGCGGCCTCCACGCCGTCCCGGTCCTGCTCGACGCGGATGATCTTGCTGGTGACCGTCTTGACGCCCAGCTCGGCGGCCCGTCGCGCGAGCGCGGAATGCAGATGCGTACGGCGTACGCCCAGGCCGGGAGCGGCGGAGAAGACGGCCCGCGCCTCCCGCCGGCCGTCGAGGTAGTGGATGCCGCGAAACTCGTGTCCCTCGACCTCGACCCCCATCGCCGCCAGCGCCGCCACCCCGCCCGGCATGACGCCCTCGCCGCACGCCTTGTCCACGGGCCAGGTACGCGGCTCGACGACGACCGCCTCCATCCCGGCCATCGCCGCGTGCACGGCCGTCGCCAGCCCCGCCGGGCCGCCGCCCGCGACGAGCACGTCGATCACGCCGTCACCGCTCCGACGCGAGGGTGAGAGCCGCGTTCTCGCATCGGATCCGCACCACCATCAGCACGGCGTTGAGCACCGTGAAGGCCAGCGCGGTCACCCAGGCCGTGTGAACCAGCGGCAGCGCGAGTCCTTCGACCGCCACCGCCACGTAATTGGGATGCCGCAGCCATGGGAACCGGTAGGGGCCGCGCGTCACCAGCGGCAGGCCGGGCACCACGATCACCTGCGTGTTCCAGCGCGGCCCGAGCGAGGTGATGCACCACCACCGCAACCCCTGGGCCGCCACGACGAGGGCGAGCATCGGCCAGCCGAGCGCGGGGAGGAAGGGCCGCTGCGCCAGCGCGACCTCCAGCGGCGCGCAGACGAGCAACCCGGTGTGCAGGGCCACCATCCATGGATAGTGACCCTGACCGGCCACGACACCGCCGCGTGCCAGGCTCCACGCGGCGTTGCGCCGGGCGACGACCAACTCGGCCACACGTTCCAGGCCGACCAGCACGACGAGCACCAGATACCAGGTCATAAGGCAAGCACCAGCAATCGGGTCATGAGCGCGGTCACCAGCGGATCAGAACGAGTTCCGAGCAGAAGCCCGGCCCCATGGCGATGATCAGTCCCCAGGTTCCCGGCTCTGGCCGCCGGGTGGCGAGGGTGTCACCGAGCACCTGCAGGACCGAGGACGAGGACAGGTTGCCGTTGGCCGCCAGCGAGCGCCACGTCACGTCGAGCGCGTCCGCGGGCAGGCCGAGCACCTCCGACACGGCTTCGAGCACCTTCGGCCCGCCGGGATGGCACACCCACGCCGTCACCTCCCCGGCCGTCACGCCGTGCTCGGCCAGGAAACCGTGCACGTCGTCGGCCAGATATCGCCGCACGACCTCCGGGACGCTCGCGTCCAGCATCACCCGGAAACCGGTGTCGCCCACCTGCCATCCCATGACGTGCTCGGAGCCCGGATACAGGTGGCTGCGCGTGGCCACCACGGTGGGACCGTCCGTCCCGCGTCCGCCGCCGCAGGCCACCACGGCGGCCGCGCCGTCGCCGAATAACGCGCTGGCGACCAGGTTCGCGGGGGAGGAGTCGCCCCGCTGGACGGTGAGCGAGCACAACTCCACCGACAGCAGCACGGCCACGTGGTCCGGCCAGCCGCGCAGGTAGTCATGGATCCTGGCGATGCCCGCCGCCCCGGCCACGCAGCCCAGGCCGAACACGGGCACCCGCTTGACGTCGGGCCGCAGGCCGAGCGCCGCCGCCAGCCGGGCGTCGACGGACGGCGCGGCGATGCCGGTCACCGACGTGAACATGATCATGTCCACGTCGGTCGGCTCCAGTTCGGCCGCGTCCAGGGCGGCCTTCACGCTCTCGAGCCCCAGGTCGACGGCGACCGAGACGAAGGCGTCGTTGGCGGCGCCGAAGCCGTTGAGCTTCTCGTACTGCTCGATGGGCAGGGCGAGGTTGCGGTAGTCCACCCGGGCGCTGCGGTGCAGGCGGTCGAGCAGGCGCCGGTCGCCGTTCTCCGGCAGGCATATGCGGGCGGCCATGTCGGTGAGCTCGGACTGCGGGTACCGGTGGGGAGGAAAAGCACAACGGACTGCGGCGATACGGGTCATGCAGCTCTCCCTCGGCAGCCGACAACTCTTGCTTCCCGCACGTTTCCCGTCCGGCTGGTCATTTAAGCCACGCTGGGGCGGGGGAATTCCCGGCGGCGATCGCCTACGATCACCTTGTGACTGACCGCGACCCCGTGGCCGCCGCAGTCGTGCGCGACGGGCCGGGGCGGACGGCCGTCGGTTTCGTGCTCGCGTGCCACCCCGGCCCGACCGCGGCCGTGACCGCTCTGGTCACGGCGCTGGCCGTGGCCACGGGACGCGACGCGGCCGGGTGCGCGCTGGCGGGCGCGGCCGTGCTGACGGGGCAACTCTCGATCGGCTGGTGCAACGACGCGATCGACGCCGGGCGGGACGCGGCGGCCGGGCGCGCGGGCAAGCCCGTCGCGGGCGGCGCGGTGAGCGCGCGTGCCGTCCGGATCGCCGCTCTCGTGGCGCTGGCCTGCTGCGTGCCGCTGTCGCTGGCCTCCGGCTGGCGGGCGGGCGCGCTGCACCTCGCGGGAGTGCTGGCGGCCTGGGGATACGACTTCGGGCTGAAGGCGACACTCCTGTCGTGGGCCCCCTACGCCGTGGGGTTCGGCGTGCTGCCGGCCTTCGTGACCCTGGGCCTGCCCGGTGAGCCATGGCCCGCGTGGTGGGCGGTCCTGGCCGCCGCGCTGCTCGGGGTGGGCGCGCACCTGGCCAACGTGCTGCCGGACATCGCGGGTGACCTGGACACCGGCGTACGCGGCTGGCCGCAGCGCATGGGCGCCTCCCGCGTACGGCTGCTGGTCCCCGTGCCGCTGCTGGCCGCCACCTGTCTGCTCGTCTTCGGCCCCGGAGGCGCCCCCGGCGTGGCGGGCTGGCTGGCCGTGGCCGCCGCCTCGGTCCTCGCGGCCACGGGGCTGCTGCTGGCGGCCAGGTCGTCACGGGTGCCGTTCGTCACCGCCGTCGCCGTGGCGGCCGTGGACGTGATCCTCCTGGTCGCCGGCGGCGCCTCGCTCACCGCGTGACGCGCATGGCCCCGAGCCCCGCTCACCGCCCGGCGCGGCAGGTCGAGCGTCTCGCGCGACAACCGCAGCTCACCGGCGACGGGAGCGCAGGGATCCGCGCAGCCACCGCATCCCCACGGCCAGCGCGAGCGGGGCGGGCACCGTCCCGGCCCCGAGTCCCACCTCCACCAGCAGGTCGAACACCTCCTTGCGGCGCGCGGCGGTCGCGATCGCCGCGTCGATGAAACCGGGGGACTGGGCCAGCCGGGCCAGCACGTCGGTGGTGCGCAGGTGCCGTCCGAGCGCCTTCCGCAGCTTGCTCCGGTACAGCGCCAGTGGATCGCCCGGCGACTCCACCGCCGCCTCGGCCGCCAGCCGCCCGGACAGCAGCGCGTAGTAGATGCCCTCGCCGGTGAGCGGGTTGATCAGGCCCGCGGCGTCACCGGCGAGCAGAACCCGTCCAGCGCCGGGCGCTGGCCGTCCGGTCGAGAGCGGCAGGTGGTGGGCGCGCAGTTCGCGGGCGGGCCGGTCGGGCAGCAACGCGGCGAGCCTGCCGTGCAGCACCTGACGTCCGGGCGCCCCCGCCGCGTGCAGCTGGGGCAGCAGCATGCCGAAGCCGACGTTCGCGGTGCCGTCGCCGATGGGGAACGACCACGCATAGGCCGGCCAGCCCGCCTTCTGCATGGCGATGAGCTGGACATCGTCCTCCTCGGGCACGTCGGCGTAGCCGCGCACGGCGATGGCGGTGTGCTTCTCGGCGGAGGCGGCCAGGCCGATCAGGCGGCGTACGACCGAGCCGGCCCCGTCGGCGGCCACCACCGTACGGGCCCGCAGCCGCCCGTCGATGACCACCCCGGATCCGTCGGAGACGAGTTGCCTGACACGGTGCCGGCGTACCTCGACGCCTCTGGCCCGTGCGGCGGCCACCAGGCGAGCGTCGAACACCCGGCGCGGCACCACGTGATTGGGCCGCCCGGCCTCGGCGGAGACCCGCATGCCGCCCGGCGAGACCACGGTCAGGCGGGGAGTGGGCCGGTAGTCGTCGATGAGCGCGGGCACTCCCAGCAGGGCCAGCTCGTCGCGCCCGTGGGCGGCGATGCCGTCGCCGCACGGCTTGTCACGGGGGAAGCCGGCCCTGTCGAGCAGGAGCACGTGCAGCTGCGGGCGCAGTTGCACGGCCCGCAGCGCCGCCGCCGAGCCCGCCGGTCCCGCTCCCACGATCGCCACGTCCCACATGCGGTCCATGCGAGGTCTGTCCCCACCGCACGCACGATCGGAAACCCCTCACGCTCCGCCGCCGCGGCACCGGCCTTCACGGAGATCTCCCGCGAACGCACGCCGGGCCGTCGGTCGTGCTCACCGCCGAGCACGACCCCGCGTCGGCGATGACGCACGCACTACGGCGCCGGCCGGTCGCCCCGACAGAACGTCGCCGGCATCGCGGTCGCCGGGCGTGATGCATCACCGGTTCGGGGCTGCCTTCGTCATCGACACCGACCACCGCTTCGCGGAACCGTCTCGTCATTCGCATCCATCCGCTCCCAATCACGAGAAAGGAATTCCTGTGGGTTTACCGACTTCGGCAGGACGTCGCCTCGGGGGCTTGGTGGCCGTCGTGGCCCTGGCTCTCGGCGTCCTCGCCACGGGGCGCAGGCCGCCCCGGCCGCCCCGGCGAACGTGGTGAGCAAGCTGGCCAGCGCTCGCCGTGCCCGCCAAACGCGGCCTCGTCCACCGGGCCGTGCTGGAGTCCATCACGTGGGAATGGGCCCCGGACTCGCGTGACTACGCGGTCCAGATCGAGATCAACCAGCCCGACGGCCTGCGGTCCAACGCCCTCTATTACTTCAAGTGCGGCACGCCGCCATCCGGCGAGACGTTCGGCGTCGCCGCCGAGGACATCACCCGTACGGCTAGTGGCGGCCCGCTGGCCGAACTGGTGGCGGACGCGCAGCTCTCGCCGGTGCGAGCCCGCTGCGGCGCGCAGGTGGCGCTCGTCAACAGGTTCCTCGTCAAGGCGGACCTGCCTGCCGGGCCGATCGGCTTCGAACAGGTGTGGAACGCGCAACCCGCCGGGCTGGCCATCAACGTGCAGACGATGACCGGTGGCCAGCTCAAGAAGCTGCTGGCCACACCCAACCCGGCGGGATGGGTGCTGACCCCGTCGGCCGGGCTGCGCTACACCCTCGGCCACGGGAAGGTCCTGTCGATGACGCTCGACGGCGCGCCGGTGACCGCCACACAGGAGATCAAGGTGGCGGGTGGCTGGAGCCTCATCGCCGGATTCGACGGCTGGCCGCGCTGGGAGGGGACGACCACGTACACAAGCGGTCCCGACGACACCGGGGCGCTCGCGACGTACCTGGTCGCCCACTCGCCGGTGTCGGCGCCGCCAGGCGACCGCGTCACCTTCCGCTAGCCGGGGCCCGGCCGCGCGTGCTGCGGGCGCGCGGCCGGGCTGTGCGGCGCCCTTCCCCGGACCTCCGATCCGGGACACGTTGGTGCTCAACCATGGGTGCTCTTCCCGCGACCTGCGGATCACCGGCGCCAGTGGCTCGGCGAGCCGGTCGATCGCGGCATCGCCGGCGTTGATCTGCACCAGCCGGATCAGATGTGAGACCTTGTACTCCTCGTGGCCGTTGGCCGCGCCCGGGCATCTCCAGCAACCCGATCTCGTGGTAATGCCGGATGGTCTTCACCGTCGAGCCCGTGAGATCGGCAAGCTGCCGGGTGCTCCACGGCCGGCGCCCCATCCGTGACCGGTGCAGGTGAGCTGCCGTCGCTCAGGTCGCTGCGGTGCGGCTGCCGTCGCAGGATTCGGGATCGCGGCTACCGGGGAGGATCGGGGGCCAGGCTCCCGTCGGGGGCGATGTGATCGAAGATCTGGCGGATAAGCGTGATCACATGCGGGTCCTCCACCGTGTACAGCGTCCGGCGGCCGTCCCGGCGTGCGGTGATCAGGCCGGCGAGGCGGAGCTTGGCCAGGTGCTGGGAGACCGTGGCGATGCTGATGCCCACGCGGGTGGCCAGCGTGCTGACGTCGTAGGAACCGTGGGTGATCAGCCACATCAGGTGCAGCCGTGCCGGGCTGGCCAGCAGGGCGAACGTCTCGGCCGCCGCCCTCAGTTGCACGGGGGTCGGCGGTGGGTGCTCGGCGCCGGGTGAACCCGGTGCGGGGGAGGTCGACATCGTCCCTCCATTGTCTCGCGCCAACGGCCTGCCGCTCACTCCATGTTTCGACACTTGCGCGATTTCCGAAACGTATGGGAGATTGGAGGCACTCCGAAGGGGAGTAGTCCGCAACGCCCGCACGTCGACACGCTGAGAGCCTCGCGTTCTCCGGCGGCGGGGACCGGTCACCGACCGGTGGGCGAGACCTTCGGCCACGCAGTCGTGCCTGGCCGAGTCTCCCGTGGGTGCCCGGCCGGGTCGTCCACCGCCCGGGAAGGACATCACCACGTGGTTCCCACCAAGCTGCCGCGCCCGCTGCTGACCTGCGCGCTGCCCACCCTGGCCACCCTGCCCGCGCTCAGCGCCCGCGCGGTGGGCGTCCATCGGCCGCCGCCGGCATCTCATGCCCCCTCGCCGCGCCGTTCCGCCCGGCCACTGAGCGCCGCGCCGTTCGGCCCACGCCCCGGTAGACGCCCGGGGCACGATGCCGTGACTCGTGCCGTGGCTCGTGCCGGGCCATGTCTGCTGGACGTTGCCCTGCCGCACCGCGCCTAGCCCCGTCACGACCAACGCAGCGGTGTCGTGGCGCCGCCTGCCAGAAGGGACACCACAGCCCTATGAAGATGTCGACGTTGCTGCTGCTGGCCGACGCCCGCTCCGCCAAGGCGGGCGGTGAGCAGGCGATGGCCGCCCGGCAACGGGCCCGCCTGACCGAGCTCGTGGCCTGGGCGCGCACCCGCTCTCGCTACTACCAGTACCTCTACCGGGATCTTCCGGCCACGGTGAACGACCTGGCCCTGCTGCCGCCGACCAGCAAGCGCGAGCTGATGGCCGCCTTCGACGACTGGGTCACCGACCCGGCCGTCACCCTGGCGCAGGCACGAGCCTTCTCCGGCGACCCGGCGCGCATCGGGGAGCCGTTCGCCGGCCGCTACACGCTGTCCACCACCTCCGGCACCACAGGCACGCACGGCATCTTCCTGCAAGGCGCCCGAGCGGCCGCGGTGACCTCCGCGATGATGGCGCGGATGCTGGCCGGCTGGCTGAGCGTGCGGGACGTGGCCCGGATCGCGCGCGGCGGCGCCCGGATGGCGCTGGTGATACCCGAGGGCGGGCATTTCGCCTCCACCGTGGCAGCCGCCCGGCTGCGCGGTCGTTCCCGCGTCGCCGCCTTGAGCGTGCACCAGCCGCTGGATAACCTGGTGGCCGAGCTCAACGCCTTCCGCCCGGCGGTGCTGGCTCCCTACGCCAGCGTCGGCGCGCTGCTGGCCGGCGAGGCCGAGGCCGGACGGCTGCACATCGACCCCGCCCTCGTGATGCTGACCGCCGAAGGCCTGCCCACCGGCGAGTACGCGCGCATCGCGGCCGCGTTGCAGGCGAAGGTGCGCACCAGCTACGCCTGCAACGAGTGCCCTTTCCTGTCCTACGGCTGCTCCGAGAGCTGGATGCACCTCAACGCCGACTGGGCCGTCCTCGAACCCGTCGACGAGCGGTACCGGCCGGTGGCACCGGGCGAACCATCGCACACCGTGCTGCTGACCAACCTGGCCAACCACGTGCAGCCGATCCTGCGCTACGACCTCGGCGACAGCGTCCTGCTCCAGCCCGATCCGTGCCCGTGCGGCCACCCCGGCCCGGCCCTGCGCGTCCAGGGCCGCGCCGCCGACCTGCTCACCTTCCCCTGCCCCGACCCCGAAACCCTCTGGCGTCAGATCGAGGCCCGCATGCGCCACCTGCTGTCCCGCCACGGCCTCGGCCATGTGCGCCTCGAACGCGCCACAGAACCGATCCAGCACAGCGTGGGCGGCAAGGTACGCGCCGTCATCCCGCTCTCCGCCACCGGCATGGACCCGGCCGGCTCCGGACGCCCCTGACCACCACAGCACCGGCACCGTGGCCGCCCACCACTGTCGTTCCCATGGCTCGCATCGAAAGGCGGGCCGATCGCCCCGCCCGCCCCGCTTCCCCTTCCACGAACGGAGACGTCTTCGTGCTGCCCGACCTTCTCGCCTACGGCGTCCGGATCCTGCCCGGCCTGCTGCTGATCGGCGCATGCTTCGCGCTGGCGCGCGCTGAGCGTGACCCGCTGCTGCGCATCCTGACCCTCATCTTCGGCTTCGTGCTGATCAGGGATGCGATGACACCGCTCGGGTTCTGGCGGCTGGGCGCCGCGGGAGGGGTGCCCTGGCTGCGCTTCACCGACCAGGCGGGCCTCCTGCTGCTGTTCGCCCTGGGCACGGTGGCGCTGACCGCCGCCGTGCTGGGCCCAGGCAGCGGACTGCGCTCGCTGGTGCGCTGGGGCCGCTTCACCCCGGCCACCCTCGCCTGGGGGATCGGCGGCGGCGTGCTGGCCGCCGCTCCGGTGCTGTTGTTGTCCCTGCCCACACCGCTGCCGTCGCGGGGCGGCGCGGTCGCGGTCACGCTGCTGCCGGTGCTGCTGCTGTTCAGCCTGGCGGGCAACCTCGCCGAGGAGGTGCTCTTCCGCGGGTTCCTGCAAGGCCGGCTGGAGCAGCACGCCGGCGCCGTTCGTGCGGCCTTGCTGTCGGCCCTGCTGTTCGCCGCCTGCCACGCCTTCCTGGCCTCGACGGTGACCGATGTCGGCTGGCCGCTGCTGGCCTTCACCCTGTACGAAGGGCTGATCTGTGCCTTCCTGAGGCTGCGATCCGGTGTCATCGCGGCCGCCCTCGCCCATGGAGCCGCGATCTTCCTGCTGGCCAGTGCGCTGGTCTGAGCCGCTGACCGCGTCGTCGGGCAGGCGGCCCACACCAACGCTGCGCCGGCCCGTTTCCGGCCCATGCCGGCGCGCATCGGGGCCGACGCGGGCGCGATCGGGAAGCTCCTGCGGGTCGCCCGCCTGCGCAGCCTGAGCAGCGCGGCGAGCGGCAGACGCTTGGCCACGTGCAGCCGTACCTCGCCGGAGGGCCGGACGTGCTGCCAGAACAGGGGAGTCAGTCCGGTGATTTCCGCACGCAGCCATCCTCGATGGCCCGTACACCCGCGGCCCGCCGGATGCTCAGACGCTGCGAACGACCGAGACCACGATGCCCAGCACCACGGCATCATCGCCATCGATGATGTCGTAGACGGGATTGCGTGGTTCGAGATAGACGTGCCCGTCGCGCCTGCGGAACACCTTGACGGTGGCCTCACCGTCGATCATCGCGGCGACGATCTGGCCCGAGTGCGCCTCGGGCTGCTGCCGTACCACGACGATGTCGCCGTCGCAGATCGCCGCGTCGATCATTGAGTCGCCCCGCACCCGGAGGGCGAACACGTTGCCGCGCCCCGTGAGGTCGCGGGGGAGAAGCAGCGTGCCGTCCACGTGCTCGTCGGCCGGGATGGGAATGCCCGCGGCGATGTCTCCGACCACGGGCACGGTCACCACGTCGCCGGCCGGTTCCGGCGACGCGGCTCGCAGGAACAGCCGTACGTCGATCGGCCGGGTCACCGACGTGCCCCGGCGGAGGAAACCCTTCTCCTCCAGGCTCCTGAGGTGTTTCGTCACCGACGAGGACGATCGGAGCCCGACCGCACGGCCGATCTCGCGTGTGCTCGGCGGATACCCGTACCTGACCACCCAGTCCCGGATCGTGGCCAGGATGCGCTGCTGGCGCTGCGGCAGAACGGAGAAGTCTAGATATTCGAACGCGTCAGTATCGCCGTAGATGGTCACGTGCGACATGCTAGAGGCGGAACGGCGCAGGACGCTGCTGCTCTGTGGCCGCCGGTCGCACGGTCCCGTGGCTTTGAGGCGGCCGTCTGCCGCGTCGGGAAGAACCTCGCCGCCGACGCGACAGTCACCGGATCGGCCCCATCGCGCGAAGCCGAGGCCCTGGTCATGGGCCACCCGCCGCAGACCGGCATCGAGTGCCGCAGCCGCTCGTGCCCTGGGTGGAAGAGAAGGGGCCCAAACCCGGTGATCCACTCACCGGCCGTCCGGTGCTGGTGTCGGTATCGGGGCTTCGGCGGGGGCTGCGATCCGCTCCCCGCCACTTTCACTTTATAGCAGATCCTGGCGCCTCATGAGGCGCCAAAAACTGATTCATACTGGCCCACTGCCAACCACCCGACGAACGATGGAGCACCGGAATTGGGCTACGTGATGGGCTTCGAGCACATCGACTCGACGAATATCGCAGACGTCGGCGGGAAGGGGGCCCACCTGGGTGAGCTCTCGCGCATCGACGGCATCCACGTGCCGGACGGCTTCTGCGTCACGACAGAAGCCTTCGAGCGGGTCGTGGCCGAGGCGCCGTCGATCGACACTCAGCTTGACCTGCTGTCACGCGTGAAACCGGACGATCACGCGGCGATCCGCACCCTGAGCGCCGAGATCCGGCGCGGCGTCGAGAGCGTCGCGGTTCCCGGCGATCTCGTGGCGGCGATCAGCGAAGCGCTCGCCCGGCTCGGGGAGCAGGCCTCCTACGCGGTACGTTCCAGCGCGACGGCCGAGGACCTGCCGACCGCGTCCTTCGCCGGCCAGCAGGACTCCTACCTGAACGTCGTGGGTCCGGCGGCCGTCTTCCGGCACGTCCGAAGGTGCTGGGCCTCGCTGTTCACCGAGCGGGCGGTGACCTACCGGTGCCGTAACGGCTTCGACCACCGGAAGATACGGATGGCGGTGGTCGTCCAGCAGATGGTGTTCCCTGACGCGGCCGGGATCCTCTTCACGGCGGACCCCGTGACCTCGAACCGGAAGGTCGCCACCGTGGAAGCCGGTTGGGGGCTCGGTGAGGCGCTCGTGTCCGGTCTGGTCGCCGGGGACGTCTACACGGTGCGCGACGATCAGGTCGTCACCACAGCGGTCGCCACCAAGACGCGCTTCGTCCAGGCGTCGCCGGGAGGCGGTACACAGGACGCGCCCATCGAACCGCAGCGGCAGACGCGGCCGGCTCTGACGGATGCACAAGTCATGCGGCTGGTGCGGTTGGGCCGGCGAATCGAAGGGCACTTCGGCCGCCCCCAGGACATCGAGTGGTGCCTGGCCGGCGACGACTTCCACATCGTCCAGAGCCGGCCGATCACGACCCTGTTCCCCGTCCCCACGACCGATGACCAGGAAAACCACCTTTACGTCTCCGTCGGTCACCAGCAGATGATGACCGACGCGATGAAGCCGCTGGGACTCTCCGTGTGGCAGCTGACGACCCCGCGGCCGATGCACGAGGCGGGCGGACGGTTGTTCGTCGACGTGGCCCCCGTCCTGGCCACGCCCGCGGGCCGCGCGAGCCTCATCGGGACCCTGGGGAAGTCCGACCCGCTCATTCGGGACGCGCTGCACAGCGTCGTCGACCGCGGCGACTTCCTGCGCTCGCTTCCGGACGAGGACGCCGGCGCCCTGCCCGCCGGCGCCGCGCCCGCCCTGATCGAGAGCGATCCCTCCATCGTCACCCAGCTGATCCGGCACCATCAGGAGTCCGTCGCCGCCCTGAGGCACAAGATCCAGAGTCTCTCCGGGCCGGCGCTGCTCGACTTCATCCTGGCCGACATCGCTGAGCTGAAGCGCATCCTGTTCGATCCGCAGGGTCACCAGGTGATCATGGCGGGCATGGAGGCGACCTTGTGGCTCAATGACCACCTCGAGGCGTGGCTGGGCGAGAAGAGCGCGGCCGACGCGCTCACGCAGTCCGTTCCCCACAACGTCACGTCGGAGATGGGGCTGGCGCTCCTCGACGTCGCTGACACGATCCGACCGCACGCGGACGTCGTGACGTTCTTGCATCGCGTCGTGGACGAAGGCCGGGAGGGCGACGGCTTTCTGAACGAGCTGCCCAGGCTGGCCGGCGGACGCGAAGCACATGACGCCATCCGGGGGTACCTCGACGCGTACGGCATGCGGTGCGCGGGCGAGATCGACATCACCAGAACGCGCTGGAGCGAGAATCCCGCCATGCTCGTGCCCGCCATTCTCGGCAACGTCAGGAACTTCGGGCCGGGCGCCGGCCAACGACACTTCGAGCAGGGACTCCAAGAGTCGCGACGGAAAGAACAGGAGCTGCTGACGCGCTTGCGCGCGCTGCCCCACGGGGAGGAGAAGGCCGAGGAGACCAAGCGGATGATCGACCGCGTCCGCACCTTCGCCGGCTACCGGGAATACCCCAAGTACGGCATGATCAGCCGCTACTTCGTCTACAAGCAGGCGTTGTCGCGAGAAGCCGATCGCCTCGTCCGGTCCGGCATCCTGCGCGAGAAGGACGACATCTTCTTCCTCAGGTTCCAGGAGTTGCAAGAAGTCGTGCGCACCAACGACGTGGACGCCGAACTCATTCTGGAAAGGCGTGAGGCGTTCCGGTCGCACGAGGCGCTCACACCCCCCCGGGTCTTCACGTCGGACGGCGAGGTCATCACCGGCCGGTATCGCTGCGAAGACGCCCCGACCGGCGCGCTGGTCGGTCTTCCGGTCTCGGCCGGGACCGTCGAGGGCCGTGCCCGTGTCGTCATGGACATGGCGCGGGCCCACCTTGAGGAGGGCGACATCCTGGTCACCGCCTACACCGACCCCAGCTGGACCCCTCTGTTCGTCGCCGTCGCCGGGCTGGTGACGGAGGTGGGGGGCCTCATGACGCACGGGGCGGTGATCGCGCGGGAGTACGGCTTGCCGGCCGTTGTGGGTGTGGAGCAGGCCACCCGGCTGATCCAGGACGGGCAGCGGATCCGCGTTCACGGAACCGAAGGGTACGTCGAGATCCTCGAGTGAACCCTAGAGTGCCTCAAATTAAATCTACAATGTAAAGGCCGCCGGGCGGATTGCCATAACCCATCTCCGATATCCCTCCTTCCAGCTTCACGCGACGACGTGAGCCGCGTCGAGGAGGCGGCTCAGGTGTAGCGTGTCGGGCGCGAGGGCGGTGACCAGGAGGGCAGGGCCGGCGAGCGGCGTCAACGCGGCCTGCCCGTGCGCCGGATCATCGACCAGCAGCTTTACGGGGAGTGGCTGGGCGTCGAGAGCCGGGTCGACGATGAGGAGCTGGCCGGTGGCGCGGTGGCCGGCCAGGACGGCGGGGCCGTCCCAGCCGGGGGCGTCTGGTCCGTAGCGGGTCTCCTGGTCCAGCAGGAGGTGGCCGTCGCGCTTGACGGTGAGGCGGGTGGTCAGCCGGCCTGGCATCTCGCCCGTGCGGCCGAGGACCTGTTCTTCGCGCAGGACCAGGCGCGCGGTGGGGGCCAGTTCGACGGTGCAGGTCTGGCGGAGGTTGCTGCCGGCGGCGGAGATCAGTGGCTGGGGCAGCCAGTGCAGGCTTGCCTGGTCGGCCACGGTCAGGTGCGTGTCGTAGGTGGCGTGGCCGGGGGTGGGGCCGCGCAGGGCGATGGTGGCGGTGGCGGTGGTGATGTGCAGGTGGGCGCCTGCTTCGGCGGTGGCTTCGATGCGGAGCCGGTCGCCGCCGAGCGGGGCGTTCATGGCGCCGATGATGCATATCCGCGCCTGGTGGCCGTGGCGTGCCCGTCGTGCAGCCGGTTCATGGTCTCGTCGTTGTAGGCCTTGCCGAGTGCGGTGATCCGGCCGTCGCGGATGGCGATGTCGGCTTTGACGACACCCCAGTGGTCCAGGATGACCGCGCCGGTGATGACCGTGTCGGGTGGCTGGGGAGCGCCGAATCTGGTGGAGTCGCGCGGTGCGCATGATTGGCCCATCGACTCCCGGATCACTTTGCCGCCGCCGAAGATGATCTCGTTTCCGCTGCGGCCGGGGCCGCCGCACCAGTCTTCGGTGATTTCGATCCGCAGGTCGGTGTCGGCCAGGCGGATGCGGTCCCCGGTCGTGGGGCCGAATCGGTCGGCGTACTGTTCGCGGGTGAGGGGTTGATGTCGTACGTGGCTTGGAGGTTGAGGCGTCGATGGCGCGGGTTCTGGTGCCGGGGGCTTAAGCATGGAGTTCGCCTCCGATCTTGCCGTTCAGGCCTTGGACGATGCGTTTGCCTTCGATGGGCACCAGTTCGATCTCCAGCGGGCAGTTGGGTTCGAAGCGCACTGAGCTGCCCGCGGGGATGTTCAGGCGTTTGCCGTAGGCGAGGTCACGGTTGGGCTCGATGTCGAGCAGGGCGTTGGCCTCGTAGAAGTGGTAGTGGGAGCCGACTTGGATGGGACGGTCGTCGGTGTTGGTGACCCGTACGGTCGTGACCTCGTGGCCGAGGTTGAAGGCCACCGGGTCGGCGTCGTGCGGGTGGTCGGTCTTGCCGGGGTGGACGTGTGTCGCGTTCCTGGCCGCTGCGGGGATGGGGTCGCGGAGGGTGACCATTTTGGTGCCGTCGGGGAAGGTGGCCTCGATCTGGAGGTCGCGGATCATCTCCGCGACCCCGTCCATGAGGTCTTCGCGGGTGAGCACCGGGGGTTCGGGGGGTTGTGGCATCGCCATGAGTTTTTCCACGTGCGTGCCCGCGCGGGCGCCTTCGAGCACGTAGGCGGTCAGGATGGCGACCGCCTCCGGGTAGTTGAGCGCGATCCCTCGTTTCTTCCGTTTGCGGGCCACGTCAGCGGCTACGTGGATCATCAGTCGTTCTTGTTCGTGCGGGGTCAGATGCATCCGCCACCTCGCCTTCGCGGTGCTCGGGGTTCTGCCGGAGCGTCGGGTTCGTTTCGGGCGGGGAGCCGGTTCCCGCCTTCTAAGATCAACTTTTTGCACACTGAACGTAACGCTGTGGACACTGTGTGTGAGGTGGCGTGGTGGTGAGGGGTGCGTCACCTATGACCGGGTGATGCGTTGTCGTAGGGCCAGGCGTCCAGGTGGCGTTGCCACGGGCTCTTGCCGAGATTCGTGTCCTGCGGGGCGTGAACGGGGCGCGCTCGTTCCTCTGCGGTTCCCATGCCGGCCAGAAGCTTCGCCGTGCCTTCGGATGCTCCCCCGGGAAGTGGTGGCTGCCCAGCTCGATGAGGGCGGCTGCAGCGAAATGCTGCTCGGGGACGGCGTCGGCGAGGCCGAGGAGGACGCGCTGGCTCAGGCCGACGACAAGTGCGCGCAACGCCGTGGCCAGGCGTCGCGCCTGCCGTGGGGTGCGGCTCGCCCGACGACAGATCGGTGAGCTCGGCCCGCAAGCGCGCCGCCATCATGTCCCTCGCCAAGGAGACGGTCCGCCACGACCTCCTGGCCGCCGACCCGATGGACCGGATCGACGGAGAAGGGCAGGTGTCAGCTAGCGTTACCGCCGTTGACGTCGAGTCATGGTGGTGACGGTGATGGTGGCGGAGGAAAGCGACCCCAGGGGCACTGCGGAGCCGCGGCGACGCCGTGACGCCGCAGCGACGCGGCAGGCGTTGCTGGAGGCGGCCCGTCAGCGGTTCGCCCGTGACCGCTACGAGGCGGTCAGTGTCAGGGACATCGCCGCTGACGTCGGCGTCAACGTCGCCTTGGTGTACCGCTACTTCGGGTCGAAGGCGGGATTGTTCGCCATGGCGGCGGCGGATTCGGCGATGTTCGGGCAGTTGGATGTGCCGGCCGAGGAGTTGCCTGACCGGATGGCCGAGCTGTACGCGTCCGGCGCGGGGCGCTCGCCCGGCCTGGACGACCTGCTCGCGGTCTGGCGGCTGATCGGGGAGAGCCCTGATCCGGAGGGGCTGACCGAGAAGGCGCGGGACTACGCCGAGAACGCCGTCGTCGGGCCGTTCGCCACGGTCGCGGCCGGTGACGACCCCCGGCTTCGCGCGGAGCTGGCCGCCGCGCTTCTCACGGGGATCAAGGTGCTGCGGTGGGCCTCCCCGCAGGGACGGCTGGCCACCGCGCCGCCCGAGCAGGTGGTTGAGTACATCCGCCAGGGCGTGGGGGCGCTGCTGTACGGCAGTGCCGGGGAAAGCAGCAAGTAAACGCGTTTACTTACCGCCGGGACCAGGCTACCGTGCACATGTAAACTTGTTTACTTTGCATGGAGGCTGCCATGACCACACAGCGCACGCACCACGTCACCACCGCCGACGGCGTCACCATCGGCGGGACCGTGCACGGCCATGGGCGGCCACTCGTGTTCCTGCACGGGGGCATCGGCGATGGCGACCTCGACTGGGGCCGGCTACTGGGACACCTGACCGGCAGGTTCACGTGCCATCTGCCGAGCATGCGCGGTCGTGGCCTCAGCGGCGACCACCCCGACCTCAGCCCGGGCCGGCAGGTCGACGACATCCTCGCCTATGTCGACAGCATCGGGAGACCTACCGGACTGGTGGGCTGGTCCGCCGGCGCCAACCTGGCACTCGGCGCGGCAGCGCGGTCCGACGCGGTCGACGCCGTGGCCCTCGTGGAGCCTGCGATGCGGGGCCAGATGGACGAGCAGGAGCAAGCGCTGATCGGCCGCGCCGTCGCGCGGATGGGCGAGCTGGCCGCCGAAGGCGACTTCACGGCGGCGGTCCGCGCGTTCGCGGGCGGGCCCTTCAACGACGAGGAGATCGCCGCGGCCGAGGACGCCGGCTACTTCGAGGCCACGGGCCGCTACGTCCCGCATCTGCTCAACCTCCTCCGGCAAGTGATGGCGTACGAAGGCCCCACCGCTGAGGATCCGGCCGTGCTCAGCACGATCTCCGCTCCAGTGCTGGTGCTGCACGGATCCGACACCAGGCCCTTCTACCCCGCCGGCGCGCGGCACGTGGCCGGCCACATCCCCCACGCGCGGGTGGGCGAGATCCCCGGAGCCGGGCACGCCGCCCCGCTGACCCATCCCGAGGCGCTCGCCACAACACTCGCCGAATTCTTCGGAGCCCCGCGGCGGTCCGGGTAACCGACCGGCCCTTGAGGGGACCTTTGCCGCATGGGCCGACCGGGCCGCACCCCACGAGGACGGCAAGGCCCGCAGACGGGGCACATGGGGGTGCGCGCCTCAGGCCAGGCCGACCGCAGCGCCTTGGCGCCTGTACGACGCAGCCCGTTACGGTGTGCGGTTACCGGTGCGATGCGGCTCGCGTGATCAGCGTTCTGACGGCGAGTTGCTCCTCGCCCGCGGGGCCGTCGAGGCGGATCGACAGTTCCCAGACGCCGCTCATCGAGGACAGCTCCCCCACGGCAACGAAGCGGCCGGGCTCTCGCTCGGTGGCGGGGAGCTCGGGTGTGGAGTGTCCCATCTCGGCCATGACCGCCGACAGGGCCACGGTGTCGGCCTCGCCCTTGCTCACCTTGACCTCCACGGTGACCTGGCCGGGAGCCGGGTCCGCGATGAGGACGGTGGCGGCGTAGCGGGTGCCCGTGGTGGTCAGGCCGACCGGTGGGGCGGCCGTGCTCCTGCCCGCGACGAACAACGCCGCCACCGCCGCCACGAGTGTGGCCGCGGCCACAGCGTGCCACCTCTTCATCACCGGGTCCCCGGTGCGGTCACGTTCACGGTGAAAGGCACGGTCACGATGCGGTCGGCGGTGGCGTACTGGATCCAGGCGAGGTAGCGGCCCGGTTCGGGGAAGCTGAAGGTGAAGCGCACCCGGGCTCCCGGGGCTCCCATCTCGTGCACGTGGCCGAAGAAGTCGCCGTCCTGCTCGCGTGTGAGCAGGTGGCCGGTCATGCCGAGCCAGGGCCGCACGCCGGCGGGCGTGTTCAGCTCGACGGTCGCGGGACGGCCCGCGACGGGCGCGGCGGGTTGCAGCCGCGGCGTGGCGGTGACACCGGCTTCCCGGCCCGCGCCGGCCTTCTCCGAGGTGTTGGCGTTCCCTCCGACGGTGAAGTCCGCGGTGAGGAGTTGCCCGCCCGACTCCTCCCGTTCGAGTTCGGCGTGCGCCCGGTAGCGGCCGGGGCGGCCGGCGCTCAGTCTGACCTCCAGGCGCCCGGACCTCGTGCGCAAGGGGTGCACATGACGGAAATACCGCCCGTCCCGGCTGGTGACGACCACATGGGCGAGCGCCTCGTGGTGCGCGGTGAGGTCGTCGACCGGCCGCCCGGTCGAGCCGTCGATGAGATCCACCCGCAGCGTGAACTCCTCCCCGGCCTCCGGCCGCGCAGGCACGGTCTCCACCCGAGCCTGCGCGTACGGCCGCCCCTGCGCGGCCGATGGCGGGGGAGTGGGGACGGCCCCGTCGGGCGGCGGCGCGGGCAGCAGGGGTTCGAACACGATGACCATGGCGGCCACCGTCACCCCGGCCGCGGCGCCCGCGGCCAGCGCCATCGCCTTGCCCGGCCGGGCCGTCGCCCCGGTGAGCAGGCCGCCCACCAGGAGCACCGCGGCCGCCAGCAGGCCGCCGTAGACGAGGAACTCGCCTGCCGGTTCGCGTTCGACGAGGACGCGGAACGGGATCACGGCGGTCTCGTCCCCGGCGCTCAGCTTAAGCTCGTGCGGCCCGGTTCGCTCCACCCGGAGCTGGACGTACTGCGGGTCCGGCGCCGCCAGGGCGGCGCCGGCCACCGTACGGCCGTCCTCGACCGAGCGGCCTCCAGCTTGACGGGCAGGCCGGAGACCGGCTGGTAGGCGATGACGCCGATCCGCAGCGGCCCCGGCACCCGGGTCGTTCCTTTGACCACCACGGTGAGCTCGGCGCCGGCGATCGTCTGGGCGATCCGCAGGTCCGCCCCCGCTGTGACGGTGTGTGCCGCGGCGGGGGCGGCCGGCGCCAGCACGAGGACGGCGGCGAGGCACAGGGCTCGGATCATGCCCGGCCGGCGACGGCCGCGCTGAGCGGAACCGGTTGGGCGGTGACCGCGTTGGGCAGGAACAGCGCCCCGAGCGCCAGCCCGATCAGCCCGGCGACGACCGGCGCGCCGGTCCACAACTCGGGCACGCCGGGCAGGCCGCCTCCGGTGGCCGACGCGACCGCGATGTACAACGACCAGGTGATGGAGGCCGACAGCCCGGCGAAGGCCCAGTAGGCGGCGCGCCGCTCACCCGACGGCCGCAGCAGGCGGATCAGCAGGTCGCTCACGAACCCGGCGGCCACGAACGACAGCAGGATCGGCAGGTTGCGGAACGCCGTCTGGGCGCCCGGCATGAGCGCCATGATCGTGTACATGATGGTCACCGAACCGAACGGCAACAGCCAGCGGCGCGCCAGGAGCAGCACCGGGCAGAGCATGACGACGTTGGTGACGACCATCGCGACGGCCACCCGATCGGCGCCCACGGCGACAGGCCTGGGGCCGGCGCCCGGCGGCGCGGCGGCCGGGCCCTGCCCCAGGGATAATGCCTGGACGATCGCCTGGGGCCGGTACTGCAAGGCGTCGCCGTACGACAGGAACAGCGACACCAGGGTGGTGGCGAACGCGAGCCCGGCCAGCGCGGGCAGCAGGCGCCCGAGCGACGGCCGGTCGCCGACGTCGGGGGCTTTCCACGCCGAGCGCAGCGGTGTCGTGATGATGAGCATCATCGTCACGACGAGGCCGAGGTGTGACGGGCTGAAGAAGATGTCAATGGTCGTCTCGATGCCGAGGATGGTGTGCCACACCATGTCGGCGAGCCCGAAGGCGGCGAACGCGGGAATCGCCACCAGCCCGGCGAGGTAGCCGGTGGGGACGGCCGCGAGCCCCTGCCGGCCGGCGCGGGCGTTGCGCCACACCTGCCAGATGATCCAGCCCGAGACCACGGCGAAGCCGGAATAGAACACCGCGTGCCACGGCGTGAAGAACGTCTCCAGCTCCGTCAGATTGTTGTGCGCCCAGGCGTCGATCATCAGGCCGGCCCCGAACCAGGTGCCGAGCAGCGCCGTCACCAGGTCTGTCCTGGGGGCCACCCATCCGCGGGACTCCCCGGTGTTTGCCATAAAGCGCCGAATGCCGGCGGCGTCAGATGCCATTTCGTGATTCCTTTCCGTGGTGTGCGGGCTTCGGCCCGGTATGCGCCGCTCGTGCCGGGCGGGTCCGATCACGCTGTTTCGGCGCTGAGGGCCTGCGCCACGGGCCGGCGCGCCGCCAGGCGCGCGGGCAGGGCGGTGAGCGCCGCCGTCGCCAGGAGCGTCGCGAGTACGGCGCCGAGCAGCCAGAACGAGGGAGGGTCCAGCGCGTTCCTGGCGGCGAAGAGCGAGAGCAGGCCGGTGCCCAGAGGGACGCCGATGATGGCGCCGGGCAGGCTGGGCAGGAGCTGGGCGGTGGACAGCCCTGCGGAGATCTGCCCCCGGGGTGGCGCCGAGCGTGCGGGCGATGGCCATGTTCGTCCGGGCTTCTATGGCAGTGGTCCAGGTGAACGTGATGGTGTTCACGATGGCGAGGGCGATCAGCAGGATGGTGACGGCGAGCATCAGCCGGCGGTCGTGCTCGCCCCGCAGATTGGGCAGGACGGAGGAGCCGTTCAGGCCGTAGCCCCTCTGCTGCTGGGCGTAGAGGGTCAGCAGGGCGACGATCGCGATCACTGTGGTGGCGGTGGAGGACGCCTGCAGCCCGACCCGTTCCAGCAGCAGGCTCGCCCGCCGCCTGGCCTGGCGGCGCGAGCGCCTGGCCAGCAGCGCGGGCAGCTCCACGTTCTCGGCCGCCGACAACTCCTCCACCAGGTGGAAGGCCTGGAAAATGAACCCCACCGACCGGCGGCGCATGCGCGCCAGAGCTCGCTCGCTCAGTGTGTCGATGCGCCGCCCGGCCACCCACACCTCCCCATCGGTAGGCCGCTCCAGGCCACCCAGCAGGTGCAGCAGCGTGAATTTTCCGCAGCCGCTGGGCCCCTTCACCGCCAGCGTCTGTCCTTGAGGCACCTCCAGATCGACCTCGTCGACCGCGCGGACCCGGCTCTGCCCCTCACCATGCGTCTTCACCAGGCCGCAGGCCCGGACCGCGACATTCGACACGGTCATCCACCCTCGACTTCGTCATCGACCTCGGACCAGGCCAGCTCACAGGCATCCAGCCAGCGCAGGTCCGCCTGCAGCCGCAGCACGACCCCTTCCAGCAGCAGGCCGGCGCCCGACCCCGCCGGCTCGGCCAGCGCCGCCTGCTGCGCCTCACGCAGGCGGCGCAGCAACTCGCGGCGCTGCGCCGCCACCAGCTCCACCGGGTCGGCCAGCCGGACCGCGGCCGCGGCGGCGAGCTTGAGATGGAACTCCGCCAGGTCCGGTTTCGGCCAGCCCACCTCGGCCAGCCAGGCGGCCACCCGTTGCTGCCCGGCCGGCGTCAGCGCATAGACCTTGCGCTCCGGCCGCTCGGGCAGGCCGTCGGCCCGCTCGCAGACCACGAGCCCCGCTCGCTCCAACCGGGCCAACGTCACATAGATCTGACCGCGGTTCATCGACTCGCCCAGCGGGCCGAGACTGCGCCGCAGCCGAGCGTGCAAGTGGTACCCGTGCGACGGCTCCTTGGCGAGCATCGCCAGCACTGCGTCCTGCATGTCACCCCCTAACGGTTGGCTAATAAATAGCGGTTATCCATAGGAGGTGTCAAAACGCCGCATTGGGGGAGTTCCCGGCCCTCGGGAACTCCCCCGAGGCGATGAGGCGGGGTGGTCGTGCCGGGCACGCCACGCGACCCGCGGGAAAAGGCTTGCATCCGGTACCCAGGTACAGGTTTACCGTCGAGGTATGGCACCAGACCTCGCCCACGATCTGGGATGGGCGCCCTCCGCCTGCACCCTGCCCACCGCCGAGCAGCCGCTGCGCGTGGCCGAGTTCGACGCGCTGTTCGCCGAGGCGGTGCAGGCTCTGGCGCGGCCGGAGCGCACGCGGTTGCTCCTGGATCTCGTCTTCGGCCCGGACAACGCCGCCCGGGCGGCCGGACTGGCGGCGCGGGAGAACGGCTGCTGCTCGTTCTTCACCTTCACCCTCACCATCGCCGGCGGCCGCCTGACGCTGGAGGTGACGGTGCCGGCCGAGCACGTCGACGTGTTGGACGCGCTGCAGGCCCGCGCCGGCGCGTTCGCGTCCGCGTGACGCGGCCACCGTGTTCTTACCTGAGGAGAGGACCGTGATGGAGCGCATCACGCGTGAGGAGTCGCCCGCGCTGCTGGAGCACGGGGTCGGGCAGGTGGTGCCGGATCGGGCGGCCACGGTGGTGGCCACGGTGGTGGTCTGCTGCTCGGGCCCGTGCGGCGACCACTCCAAGATCGCCGCTGCCGTGTTCACCCGGATCGGCTACGCCGGCGTGCGGGTCTGTGCCGGTGGCAGGCAGGGCCGGGCCGAGGCCGGGTCGTCCTTCGAGGGCGGTCGCGTGGCCACGCCCGCCGCTGGAGCGGGACGGCCGGCGTGAGCCAGGACATCGTGCTCCAGGGCACGGACGGGCCGTACCTGCGCAGCGGCCAGGTCGCGGAGCAGGCCGGGGTCAACCCCCAGACCCTGCGCTACTACGAACGCCGCGGCCTGATCGCCGAACCCCCGCGCAGCCCTGGCGGGCACCGCGCCTACCCGCCCGAGACCGTCACCCTCCTGGGAGTGATCAAGGCCGCCCAGCGGCTCGGCTTCACCCTGGAGGAGGTGGCCGAGCTCATCGACACCGGCCGGCGTGGCCATCCCGCCCCGGACCTGCGCGCTCGCGCCCAGGCCAAGATCGCCGAGGTGGATGCGCGGATCGCCGACCTGACCACCATCCGGTCGGCGCTCACCGCGGTGGTCTCGGCCGGCTGCGACAGCCTGACCCACTGCACCTGCCCCGACTGCCCGCTGCCCTTCGCCGACCTGGCCGAAGGCCGCACCCCCGAGGAGAAGTGACTGCCGCGAGCACCCACCGCTGCGTGAGGGCGACACCGATCAGGTGTCGGCCGTCTACCAGGCCGGGCTGGAGACCGGCTAGGCCGGCTTCGAGACCCTCGCGCCGGGCTGGGAGGGGTTCACCGCCGCCAGGCTGCCCCGTCTGAGTTACGTGACCTGCGATACCGGCACCGGTCAGGTGCTCGGCTGGGTGGCCGCCTCGGCGGTGCCGTCCCGGTGCGTGTACACAGGAGTGGTCGAGCACAGCACCTACGTCCACCCGGGTTGTCAGGCCCAGGGGTTGGTCGGGCGCTGCCGGCCGCGTTCATCGCCGACGGCGAGGGTGCCGGCGTCCGGACGATTCAATCCGGCTCTTCGGTGAGAACGCCGCCGGCCTGGCCCTGCACCAGGCGCTCGGGTTCCGGGTGGTCGCCACCCGCGAACGCCTCGGGTGCCACCACGGCGTCTGGCGCGACGTGCTGATGACCGAGCGTCGCAGCGCCGTGACCGGAATCCGAGCCGCTGCTCCATCGGCCGGGAACATCGGCGGCCGCGGCTGGTGGTTTCCTAGGCCCTGGCCGGTGGGCCCGGTGTCCCCGCCCCCGTCCCTTCGTTGCCGCCGGGGACCCCTCGCGGCTTTGATGTGTGTCAATATAGAGCCACATCGATTTCGATGGCCGTCTATCTATGGGGGCACGTGTGGAACTTCTGGAGATTGTGGAGTGCAGCCCGCCGCTGATGCGCGAGCCGCTGGACGCCGAGCAGGCGGCCGGGGTGGCGCGGGTGTTCAAGGCGCTGGGCGATCCGGCGCGGCTGCGCATTCTGTCGATCGTGGCCAGCCGCGCCGGCGGTGAGGTGTGCGTGTGCGACATCACGGGAGCGTTCGAGCTGTCGCAGCCGACCATCAGCCACCACCTGAAGGTGCTCAAGGAGGTCGGGTTGCTGACCTCGGAGCGGCGCGCCTCGTGGGTGTACTACCGGCTGGTGCCCGAAGCCCTTGGCGAGCTGTCGGCCCTGATCGACATGCCCGCCGCCGTCTGAGGAGCACCGCGATGGCCTCCTCTGCATCCCGCGCGTCCTCCACGTCCACGCCGCCGGTCGCCGCGCCCGGGCCGGGCGTGATCGGCGCTCTGTCCACCCTCGACCGGTTCCTGCCGGTGTGGATCATCGCTGCTATGGCCGCCGGGCTGCTGCTCGGCCGTCTCGTGCCCGGCCTGGACGTGGCGCTGGAAGCGGTGAAGGTCGGCGAGATGTCGCTGCCGATCGCGCTCGGCCTGCTGCTGATGATGTATCCGGTGCTGGCCAAGGTCCGCTACGACCGGCTCGGTGCCGTCACCGGCGACCGCCGCCTGCTCCTCTCCTCGCTGGTGCTCAACTGGGTGCTCGGCCCGGCCGTCATGTTCGCCCTGGCCTGGACCTTCCTGCCGGACCTGCCCGAATACCGCACCGGGCTGATCATCGTGGGGCTGGCCCGGTGCATCGCCATGGTCCTCATCTGGAACGACCTGGCCTGCGGCGACCGTGAGGCCGCCGCCGTCCTGGTCGCCCTCAACTCGATCTTCCAGGTCGTCGCCTTCGGCGCGCTCGGCTGGTTCTACCTGCAGGTGCTGCCCGGCTGGCTGGGCCTGCCGCGGGCGGCGCTGCAGGTGTCGGCCTGGGACCTCGCCTTCTACGTGCTCATCTTCCTCGGCATTCCGCTGCTCGCGGGGTATCTGTCCCGGCGTCTGGGCGAGCACGCCCGCGGCCGCGCCTGGTACGAGAGCCGTTTCCTGCCCCGCATCAGCCCGCTGGCGCTCTACGGGCTGCTGTTCACCATCGTCGTCCTGTTCGCCCTGCAAGGCGGCACGATCACCTCCCGGCCCGGCGACGTGGCCCGCATCGCGCTGCCCCTGCTGGCCTACTTCGCTCTCATGTGGGGCGGCTCCTTCCTGGCCGGCAAACTGATCGGCCTGGGCTACGAGCGCACCACCACGCTGGCCTTCACCGCCGCCGGAAACAACTTCGAGCTGGCCATCGCCGTGGCGGTCGGCGTCTACGGCGTCACCTCCGGCCAGGCCCTGGCCGGAGTCGTCGGCCCGCTCATCGAGGTGCCCGTCCTGGTCGCCCTCGTCTACGTCAGCCTGGCCGGCCGCCGCCTGTTCACCACCACCAGCGAGGAGAACGCCCGTGCCTGACACCGCGCCCAGCAAGCCCTCGGTCCTGTTCGTCTGCGTGCACAACGCCGGCCGCTCCCAGATGGCCGCCGGCTGGCTCACCCATCTGGCCGCAGACCGCATCGAGGTCCGCTCCGCCGGATCGGCCCCGGCCGACCAGGTCAACCCGGTCGCCGTCGAGGCGATGCGCGAGGTCGGGGTCGACATCACCGCCGAACAGCCCAAGGTTCTCACCGTCGACGCCGTCGAGGCCTCCGACGTGGTCATCACCATGGGCTGCGGCGATGCCTGCCCGATCTTCCCGGGCAAGCGGTATGAGGACTGGAAGCTCGATGACCCGGCCGGGCGGGGCATCGACGCCGTCCGCGCCATCCGCGACGACATCCGGTTGCGCGTCGAGAAGCTGCTCAGCGAGCTGCTGCCCGGCTGATCAGCCCTCGTTTGAGGGGCCGGCGTCATCAGTCCACGGCCGCCGCGGGCGTCCGGCGGCCAGGCCGGACGCCACGTGCGCGCCGCAGCTGCCGCTGGCCCGCGTCGAGCCGCAGGTGGTCCTCTCCCAGCTGGCGGCACGCTTCCCCACCCTGGAGCTGGGCTGCGCGGTGGAGGAGCTGACCTTCGACACGCGCACGCTGACCGGCGGGCTGACCTCCCTGCCGGTGGCCTGGTGACCGGCATGAGCGCGGGGAGGACGAGCAGGGAGGCGCCGGCCGAGGCGCGATCGCTTCCTGTTCCCGCC
>NZ_SMKP01000467.1:0-471 GCF_004349015.1 Nonomuraea diastatica | reverse complement strand
GCCCCGCCCCAGCCGCAAGCCCTGACTCAGACGCAGACGCAGGCACAGGCGCAGACGCGGGCTCAGACGCAGACGCAGGCGCGGACTCAGACGCGGGCTCAGCAGCGGGCTCAGCAGCGGGCTCAGGTGCATAGTCCTCCTCCCACGGCCCGGCTGCGACGTCGAGCAACGTCTCGAGGCCCTTCTGCTGGGCGAGCCTGGCGACGGTCAGCAAGATCGGCCGTTCGCCGGCATCCAGTTCGTCCCTGACCTCCCGGGGTGTGCGCTTGGCCGGCCTCGGCACGGGCGCGGGCACCACCGCGGCCCGCACGTCCCTGGCACCGAGCCGCGCCATCCGCGTGCCGAGGTCGGGCGACACCACGACCACCTGCCCGGCGCCTCTGGCCACGAGTCGCTCCAGCACCCTGTAGACGGCCCCGACGAACCCTCCGGCGGTCAGCGCGTTGTGCAGCGTGACCACCAGCTTGGGAG
>NZ_SMKP01000466.1:0-477 GCF_004349015.1 Nonomuraea diastatica | reverse complement strand
ACCGGGCCGGGATCGCGGCGGTGAATGGTCCGGCCGCGGTGGTGGTGTCGGGTGACGAGGCGGCGATCGCGGAGATCGAGGGCCGGGCGCAGGTGCGTACGCGCCGGTTGCGGGTCTCGCATGCGTTCCATTCGCCGTTGATGGAGCCGATGCTGGCGGAGTTCGCCGAGGCGATCAGTGGTCTCGGCTTCCATGAGCCGACGATCCCGGTCGTCTCCAACGTGACCGGCCGTCTGGCCGAGCCGGGCCGGCTGGCCGACCCGTCCTACTGGGTGGAGCACGTGCGGGGTGCGGTGCGGTTCGCCGATGGGGTGGCGGCTTGCGGGGCGAGCGTCTTCCTGGAGGTGGGTCCGGATGGGGTGCTGACCGGGCTGGCGCAGCAGAGCGTCGAGGACGCGGTGTTCGTCCCGGCGGTGCGTAGGGACCGTGACGAGGTCCGCGCCCTGATCGAGGCGCTGGGCCGACTGCATGTTCACG
>NZ_SMKP01000465.1:0-477 GCF_004349015.1 Nonomuraea diastatica | reverse complement strand
CGTCGTCCTCTTCGCGCTCACCGCGCTCGTCGCCTGGGGCCGCTTCGGCCCCTACGCCGGCTGACCACCCTCGACCGGCGGGGGCGTCCGGTGCTTGGAGCGCCTCGCCCGGCCCGACGCCATCACGAAGGGAAAGGAGGATGAGGTGCTGCGGCTGGACCAGGCGATCGTCACCGAGTCGCAGAGGCTGTCCTTCGGCCAGGTCAACGCTCGCCTGGTCGGTCCGGACGCCGCGCGGATCCTGCCCTGGATGCTGGCTGGCGCAAGCGAGCGGGCCAACGACCGGCTGAAAGACGGCTTACTTCCCCGCCCCAGGCGGGCACCCCTATGAACCCGAGGAGAGAGCACAAGTCGATCATCACCACGGCGGAACGCAACAAGGAGACGCTCCGCCGCTTCCACGACGCCGTCAGCACCGGCGACGAAGAGATCATCTCCAGGACGATCGACGAGGTCGTCCAACCGGACGTGCAGATT
>NZ_SMKP01000053.1:0-55090 GCF_004349015.1 Nonomuraea diastatica | reverse complement strand
CCGATCGAGGAGGTCAAGGCGCGGGCCACGCAGTCGATCGAGAGCGGCGTCGGCGGGATCAAGATCAAGGTCGGTCAGCCGGACATGAGGGAGGACCTGCGCAGGCTGGCGGCGGTGCGTGAGCACCTGGGCGAGGAGGTTCCGCTCATGGTGGACGCCAATCAGCAGTGGGACCGTCACTCGGCGCTGCGGTTCGGGCGGGCGGTCGAGGAGCTGGGCCTGGTCTGGATCGAGGAGCCGCTCGACGCGTACGACGCCGAAGGGCACGCCCGGCTCGCCGACGCCCTCGACACCCCCATCGCCACCGGCGAGATGCTCTCCAGCGTCGCCGAGCACGTCCGGCTCATCGAGGCCCGCGCCGCCGACATCATCCAGCCCGACGCGCCGCGCGTCGGCGGCATCACCCCCTTCCTGCGCCTGGCCACCCTCGCCGACCACGCGGGCCTGCAACTCGCGCCGCACTTCGCCATGGAGATCCACCTCCACCTGGCCGCCGCCTACCCGCGCGAGCCGTGGGTCGAGCACTTCGAATGGCTCGACCCCCTGTTCAACGAGCGTCTGGAAACCCGTGACGGCCGCATGATCGTGCCCGACCGTCCCGGCCTCGGCTTCACGCTGAGCGAGCAGTGCCGCAAATGGGTCGTGGACAGCGTCGCGTTCGGGCGGGCGTGACCCCGTGAGCGACCGCGTCGAGTCCGTACGGTTCCGCCGCTACGCCGTTCCCCTCCCGTCCCCCGTGAACGACGCCAAGGTCGCCACGGGACGCCAGCGCCCGCTGTCCCGGATCGACGTGCTGACCTGCGAGGTCACCACGGCCGACGGCCTGGGAGGGCTGGGCTTCTCCTACACCACCCGCGCCGGCACCCCGGCCCAGTACGCCCACGCCAAGGAGGTGGGGGAGCGCCTGCTGGGTCAGGATCCGTCCGACGTCGGCAAGGTCTACGACCTGCTGTTGTGGGCGGGCGCGTCCGTCGGCAGGTCCGGCGCCGCGACGCAGGCGATCTCCGCCGTCGACGTCGCCCTCTGGGATCTGAAGGCGAAGCGGGCGGGATTGCCGCTGGCGAAGCTGCTGGGCTCGTTCCGCGATGTCGTGAGGACGTACAACACCTCCGGCGGCTACCTCCAGGCGCCGATCGAGGAGGTCAAGGCGCGGGCCACGCAGTCGATCGAGAGCGGCGTCGGCGGGATCAAGATCAAGGTCGGTCAGCCGGACATGAGGGAGGACCTGCGCAGGCTGGCGGCGGTGCGTGAGCACCTGGGCGAGGAGGTTCCGCTCATGGTGGACGCCAATCAGCAGTGGGACCGTCACTCGGCGCTGCGGTTCGGGCGGGCGGTCGAGGAGCTGGGCCTGGTCTGGATCGAGGAGCCGCTCGACGCGTACGACGCCGAAGGGCACGCCCGGCTCGCCGACGCCCTCGACACCCCCATCGCCACCGGCGAGATGCTCTCCAGCGTCCCCGACCTGGTGCGCCTCATCGACCTGCGCGCCTGCGACGTCCTCCAGCCCGACGTGCCCCGCGCCGGCGGCATCACCC
The DNA here is from genome assembly GCF_004349015.1 of Nonomuraea diastatica. Taxonomy (NCBI): domain Bacteria; kingdom Bacillati; phylum Actinomycetota; class Actinomycetes; order Streptosporangiales; family Streptosporangiaceae; genus Nonomuraea; species Nonomuraea diastatica. The sequence goes on along the minus strand of NZ_SMKP01000053.1, from coordinate 53,555 downwards.
CCTACCTCAAGGTCGCCGCGCTGGCCGACCACGCCGGTCTCCAGGTCGCGCCGCACTTCGTGATGGAGATCCACGTGCACCTGGCCGCCGCACACCCGCGCGACTCCTGGGTCGAGCACATCGAGTGGTTGTCGCCGCTGTTCAACGAGCGGCTCACGATCGAGGGCGGCCGCATGCGGGTCCCCGACCGGCCCGGCCTCGGGCTCAGCGTCGCGGACGAGGCCGCGGCCTGGCGCCTCGACGCCGTCGAGTTCCGCGCGGCGGGCGGGTAGATTGTCACCCGTGCCGCCGGACGGAAAGCTCGATCGCGACACCGGGCGTGGGCTCGCCCACGAGCTCGTCGAACGGCTGAAGGCCCGCATCCTGGCCGGCGAGATCGCCCCCGGCCAGAAGCTGCCGACCGAGTCCTCGCTGGTCGAGGAGTTCGGCGTGAGCCGCACGGTGGTCCGCGAGGCCATCTCGCGCCTGCAGGCGGCAGGGCTCGTCGAGACCTTCCAGGGCCGCGGCTCGTTCGTGCTCGACCTGCCCGCCCCCGCGCCGTTCTCCGTGGAGGCCTCGCGGGTCCGTACGCACCGCGACGTCCTCGACATGATCGACTTCCGCATCGGGGTCGAGTCCGAGTCGGCGGGGCTGGCCGCGGAGCGCCGCACCGACCTGCAGCTCAAGGCCATCGAACGCGCCCTCGTCGACCTCGGGCACTCCGACCGGCACCCCGGCCACGCCGTCGAGGCCGACTTCCGGTTCCACCTCAAGGTCGCGCTGGCCTCCGGCAACCGGTTCTACTCCGACCTGCTCGCCTCGCTCGGCCCCATGATGATCATGTTGCCGCGCACGCGGCTGGCACACGGCTACACGGTCTCCGACGCCACCCACCTCACCCGGGTGACGCTCGAACACGAGAACGTCTACCGCGCCGTCGCCGACCAGGACGCGGCGGCGGCGCGGGCCGCGATGCGGCTGCACCTGTCCAACTCCCGAGCCCGGCTGCAGGCGCCCTAGCTACCAGCGGGCCGTGTTGGGCGTGAAGCCCGGCACGACCGTCCGCATGTAGGCGGTGTCCTCGCGGCCGCGCTGCCCGCACGTGACGTACTGCTCGTGCAGGGCCGCGAGCGCGTCCTCGTCCAGTTCCACGCCGAGACCGGGCCCGGTGGGCACGGCCACGCTCCCCTCGCGGAACTCCAGCACGCCGGGCCTGATGACCTCCTCGGCCTTCCACGGGTAGTGCGTGTCGCAGGCGTAGGTGAGGTTAGGGATCGCGGCGGCCAGATGCGTCATCGCCGCCAGGCTCACGCCGAGGTGCGAGTTGGAGTGCATCGACAGGCCCATGCCGAACGTCTCGCAGATGCCGCCCAGCAGCGCCGAGCGCCGCAGGCCGCCCCACAGGTGATGGTCCGACAACACGACCTGCACGGCGTCGGCGGCGACGGCCGGCTTGAGATGGTCGAAGGCGATGACGCACATGTTGGTCGCGAGCGGCAGGTCGCTCTGCCGGGCGACGGCCGCCATGCCGTCGATGCCCGGCGTGGGGTCCTCGAGATATTCGAGCACGCCGGAGAGCCGGCCCGCCACCTCGACCGAGGTCTCGACGGTCCAGGCGCCGTTGGGGTCGATGCGCAGGGCATGCCCGGGGAAGGCCGCGGCCAGCGCCTCGACGGTCTCGATCTCGTGGCGGGGCTCGTACACACCGCCCTTGAGCTTGATCGCGCCGAAACCGTAGTCGTCGACCATGCGCCGCGCCTGGGCGACCATCTGCTCGGGCGTGCGGCCCTCGCCCCACGGGTCGTCGTCCCGGCCCGGGTGGCCGGCCCACTTGTAGAACAGGTACGCCGAGTACGGCACACGCTCGCGTACGGCGCCGCCGAGCAGGTCGCTGACCGGGCGGCCGAGCACCCTGCCCTGCAGGTCGAGCAGGGCCACCTCGAACGGCGCCGCCACGGTGTCGACCGCGCTCGACAGGTCGAGCATGCCGCCGAAGCTGGCTCCCGCGCCGCCGGTGGACGCGCCCAGCGCCGCCACGACCACGCGGCGCAGCCCGTTGAGGTCGAACGCGTCGAGCCCGGGAAGGGCGGCGGCGACGGCTTCGAGACGCTGGAGGTGGGCCCGGTCGGCGTACGTCTCCCCGAGCCCGACCAGTCCGGCGTCCGTGTGCACCTGGACGATGGCGCGCAGCACGAAGGGCTGGTGCACGCCGACGACGTTGAGCAGGGGCGGGTCGCGGAAGGCGACGGGGGTGACGGAGACCCGGCTGACCCGGCCCCCAGCGTCGACGGCCGCCTCTCCCTCCGGCGTGGGCTGGTGTCCGGCGCGCGTGGTCATGGTGTGTTCTCCTCCACGGGGTCGTCCGCGCGCCCGGCCGGTTCCCCGGCGGGTTTCCGGCGGCGCAGGGCCTTACGGAGCAGGGGCAGGACGGCGACCAGCACGACCAGCGCGAGCACCGTGCCCGAGATCGGGCGGGTGAAGAAGCCGGTCGGGTCGCCGCCGAAGATGAGCAGCGACTGCCGCGAGGAGTTCTCGATCATCGAACCGAGCACGAACGCCAGCACGAGCGGCCCCGGCTCGAAGCCGAGCTTCTTCATCAGGTAGCCGAGCAGGCCGAAGACGATCACCAGGAAGACGTCGTACACCTGGTTGTTCACCGTGTACGCGCCGAGCAGCGTGATGAGCACCGTGATCGGCGCCAGGATCGCGGGCCGGACCCGCAGGATCCGCACGAAGACGCCGACCATCGGGATGCTCATGATGAGCAGCAGGATGTTGCCGAGGTACATCGAGTTGATGACGCCCCAGAAGACGTCGGGGTGCTGGGCGACGAGTTGCGGGCCCGGCTGGATGCCCTGGATGAGCAGCGCGCCGAAGATGAGGGCCATCGTGGCGTTGGCCGGGATGCCGAGGGTCAGCAGCGGGATGAACGACGAGGTGGCAGCGGCGTTGTTGGCGGTCTCCGGCGCGGCCACGCCCTCGACGGCGCCCCTGCCGAAGCGCTCGGGCCGCTTCGCGCGCCGTTTCTCGAACGCGTACGCGGCCAGGGAGGACAGCGTCGCGCCGCCGCCGGGCAGCACGCCGAGGAAGAAGCCGATGAGCGAGCCCCGCCCGATCGCGCCCTTGGACTGGCCGAGGTCCTTACGGGACGGCCAGACGTTGCCGACCTTGGCGGGCGAGTGGACCTGGTTGTGGCGTTCCTCGATGTTGTAGAGGATCTCGCTGAGCCCGAACAGGCCCATGGCGAGCGGCACGAAGTCGATGCCTTCGGCCAGGTTGAGGCTGTCGAAGGTGAAGCGCTCCGCGCCCGTGAAGGTGTCGCGGCCCACGGTCGCGAGCAGCAGCCCGACGCAGGCGGCGATGATGGCCTTGAGCTTGTGGCCGTTGCCCACCGACGAGATCAGCAGGACGCCGAGCACGCCCAGCGCCGCGTACTCCGGGGGCCCGAAGTCGAGCGCGAAACCGGCGACGATCGGGGCCAGCAGCGTCAGGCCGAGGATCGAGACGGTGCCCCCGATGAAGGAGCCGATGGCCGCGATACCGAGCGCGGTGCCGGCCCTGCCCTGTTTGGCCAGCGCGAAGCCGTCGAAGACGGTCACCACCGAGGACGCCTCGCCTGGCAGGCGCAGCAGCACGGAGGTGATGGTCCCGCCGTACTGGGCGCCGTAGAAGATGCCCGCCAGCATGATGATCGCCGGAACGGGCCCGATGCCGTACGTGAGGGGCAGCAGGATGGCGATCGTCGCGCCGGGGCCGAGCCCGGGGAGCACGCCGATGAGCATGCCGATGATGACGCCGACGAAGCAGTAGAGCAGGTTGGCCGGCTCCAGGACGACGCCGAAGCCGTTGAGAATCGGGGAGAGGTCCATGTGACTTTCTCAGATGAGGCGCGGGAGCGGGACCTGCAGCAGCAGGACGAAGAGCACGTAGAACGCGGCCACGGTGCAGACGCTGATCACGATGGACGACAACCACGACTCCTTGCCCAGCCAGCGCAGCCAGACGAACATCAGCAGGAGCGACGGGATCTCGAAGCCGATCACGGGGAGGAGCGCGGCGAGCAGCACGAGCGTCACCAGCGCGACCAGGGTGAGCAGGCTCGCCTTCGAGAACCGCTCGGCGTCCTCCAGGCGGCGGCCCGCGGCGACGAGCGTAGCGGACAGCACGACGATGACCACGCTGATGGCGAACGGCCACAGGCCGGGCCCCGGCTGGGTGAGGCTGCCGAGCCCGAGCGCGTACGATCCGGCCGCGCCGAAGATCCCGGCGCCGAGTCCTGCCAGTGCCGCCGCCATCTGCGAGAGGGGTCCCGCGTGCGGCGGCCGTGACTCGTCCAGCTCGGCCTGGAGCCGCTCGGCCTCGACGGCGACGGCATCGAGCGGATCGGGCGACCTGGCGGGGTCGGGCATGGACATGCTCACTCCTTGGTGGCGGGCGGACGAGCGGGGTGGGGGCGGCCTGCCGGGACCTCGGTCAGCCGGCCAGGCTGATCCCGAACTCGTCCAGCTGCTTCTTGTAGGTGGCGGTGTCGCCCTGCAGGGAGCTGAGGACCTCTTCGGGGGTGACCTCCATCGGAGTGAGCGAGTTCTGCTCGTTGAACTTCTTGTACTCCGGCGTGGCGAACGTCTTCTTGGCCGCGTCGAGCAGCTTCGTCTTGACGTCCTGCGGCGCGCCCCTGGGCGCGGTGAGGAAGCGGTACTGCGTCACCTGCACGTCGAAGCCCTGCTCCGTGGCCGTCGGCACGTCGGGCATGTAGGGGATGCGCTCCTTCGAGAAGACCGCGAGCGGCACGAGCTTGCCCGCCTTGACGTTCTCGATCGCCTCGCCGATCTGCATGGTGGAGACGTCGACCTGGTTGCCGAGCAGGGCGGTCAGCGCGGGGGCGCCGCCGTCGAAGGGCACGGCCGTGGCCTCGATGCCGGCCGACTTGAAGGTCAGCGCGGAGGCCAGCTGGGCGCCCGTGCCCACGCCGGTCGTGCCGTAGCGGATCGTCTTGCCGGCCTTCTTCATGTCCTTGATCGACGTGTAGCCGGACTTGGGGTTGGTCGCCATGACGTAGTCGTCGCGCGAGATGCCGGTGATGACGTCGAACGAGTCGATCTTCGTGGCCTCGGCGGGCGACACCGTGAGCGGCGTGATGGTGAAGAGCGAGGCGTTCTGGACGGCGATCTTGTAGCCGTCGGGGGCCGCCGACTGCAGCTCCTTGGCGTTGAGCGCGCCGTTGGCGCCCGGCTTGTTGAGCACCGGCGTGGAGACGCCGAGCTCCTTGGCCATGCCCTGGGCCAGCGCCCGGGTGATGAGGTCGGTCGAGCCGCCCGGCGAGGCGCCGACGCTGAACTCGATGTTGCCCGACGGATATTCGCCGCCTGCACCGCCGGTGGAGGTCGTCTTGACCCCACCGCACGCGGTCAGCGCGATGGCGGCGGCGGTGCCGAGGACTCCCGCGAGAATGCGGCGGGGGGTTGTCCGGGATGCCGGCATGGACTTCTCCTTCGTGCGGGCGATGCCACGCGTGGTGTGCGGTGGAGCGGAGATGCGGACGGACGTCAAGTGGGGTTTTGTTCCGTTCTCTGTAGTCTCCGGAGACTAAGGAGCAGCTTCGATGCCTGTCCAGGCTCAATTCGGTATCAAGTGATACTCTTTCCGCATCATGCTAACACTTGATCAGATCCGGGCATTCGTGGCAGTCGCCGAGGAGCTCCACTTCGGCCGGGCCGCTGATCGGCTGCGCATGACCCAACCCCCGCTCAGCCGCCACATCCAGAAGCTGGAGCGGGTGGTCGGCGTGACCCTGCTGGAGCGCGACAACCGGCGCGTGGTCCTCACCGACGCCGGCCGCTCCTTCCTGGACGACGCGCGGCGCATGCTCACGCTCGTCGACACCGCGGGCGACCGCGCACGCAGGATCGCCAGCGGCGTCGCCGGGACCGTGCGGCTCGGCTTCACGGCCGTCTCGGCGATCAGCATGCTGGGCGCGCTGCTGCGGCGGTTGTCGGAGCAGCTGCCGGAGATCGACGTCATCCTCCACGAACGGGTCACCGCCGGGCAGGTCGACGGCCTGCTACGCGGCGAGCTGGACGTGGGGCTCGCGCGCCCGCCGTTCGACATCGCCACGCTCGACTCGCGGGTCGTCTTCCGCGAGCCGCTGTGCGCCGTCGTGCCCATGGGGCATCCGCTCGCCGGTCTCGGCCGGCCGCTCGTGCCCGACGACTTCGACGGCCTGCCGGTGATCAGCTACAACCCGGTGCAGTCGCGTTACTTCCACGAGCTGACCGTGCACTTCCTCACCAACGCCCACCCGAGGATCGAACAGCAGGTGCACCAGATCCTCACCGCGGTGCTCCTCGTGGCGGCCGGACGGGGCGTCGCGCTGGCGCCCGCCAGCGCGTGCTCGCTCGGCGTGGACGGCGTCACCTTCTGCGACCTGGCGCGCGGCGGCGGCGATCCGCTGGAGAGCGACGAGAGCGCCACCGGCGAGCCGGTCGAGCTGCACGTGATCTGGGACCGCGGCTCGACCAACCCCGCGCTCTGGCGCGTGCTCGACCTGCTTCCCGATCTCGAGGCGGCCCCGCCGGCCGGGCCTTCGACGCCCGCTTCGATGCCCTGACGGCATCGCCGGATACGAAAATGCACTTGGACAGGAATCGCCCCTGCTCTCTAGCCTGGCGGCGACAGACCTGACCTGCGGCGCACGGGGGACCCCACTGCCGCGTGTAAAGCAAAGGACCGCCATGCCCAGCTTCACCCCGCAAGAGCTCGCGACCCAGCTCAAAAGCGGCCTGCTGTCCTTCCCCGTCACCCACTTCACCGAGGACCTCCAGTTCGACGAGGCGCGCTACCGCGAGCACCTCGCCTGGCTGAGCAGCTTCCCCGTGGCAGGCCTGTTCACCGCCGGGGGCACCGGCGAGGGCTTCTCGCTGACCTCCGCCGAGATCGACCGGGTGGTCAGCGCGGCGGTCGGCGAGGTCGGCGGCAGGCTGCCGGTCGTGGCCCCCGCCACCGGGGGCACCGCCAACGCCGTCGCGCAGGCCCAGGCCGCCGAGGCCGCGGGCGCCGACGGGCTGCTGCTCATGCCCCCCTACCTCACGGAGGCCGGCCAGGCGGGTCTGATCGAGCACGTCAGCGCGGTCTGCCGCAGCACGGGGCTCGGCGTGGTCGTCTACAGCCGCGCCAACGCCGTCCTGACCGACCGTTCCGTCGAGATCCTGGCCGACAGGAACGAGACCCTCGTCGGCTTCAAGGACGGCGTCGGCGACATCGAGAACCTCGCCCGCATCTACGCCGGCGTCGGCGACCGCCTAGCCTACATCGGCGGCCTCCCGACCGCGGAGACCTTCGCGCTGCCGCTGCTCCAGCTCGGCATGAGCACGTACTCCTCGGCCATCTTCAACTTCGTCCCCCAGTACGCGCTCGACTTCTACGCCGACGTCCGCGCCCAGAACCGGGAGGCGGTCTACCGCCGGATCAAGGAGTTCGTGGTCCCCTACCTGGACATCCGCGACCGCGTGAAGGGGTACGCCGTGTCCATCATCAAGGCCGGGCTGACCGCCGCCGGACGCCATGGCGGGCCCGTGCGGCCGCCGTTGCAGAACCTCACCGAGGACGAGCTCGCCGAGCTGACCGCCCTCGTCAACAAGATCAGCTGAGAGGGTTCCCGCCCGTGTCTCCCACCATCCAGAGCGTCGAGGTCGTCCCGGTGGCCGGGTACGACAGCATGTTGCTCAACCTCAGCGGCGCCCACGGACCGTTCTTCACCCGCAACGTCGTCATCACGACCGATTCCGACGGGCGTACGGGCCTCGGCGAGGTGCCGGGCGGCGAGGCGATCCGCCGCACCGTCGAAGAGGCGGCGGCACTGCTGGCCGGCCGGCCCGTGGCGCGCCACCGCAGCCTGCTGCGCTCGGTGGCCGCCCGGTTCGCCGACCGGGACGCCGGAGGGCGGGGCGTGCAGACCTTCGACCTGCGCACCACGGTGCACGCGGTCACCGGGCTGGAGTCCAGCCTGCTCGACCTGCACGGCCAGTACCTCGGCGTCCCGGTGGCGGAGCTGCTCGGCGACGGGCAGCAGCGCGACCGGGTGCCGATGCTGGGCTACCTCTTCTACGTCGGCGACCCGGGCAGGACCGACCTGCCCTACCGCGTCGACGAGACCGGCGAAGGGGACGACGACCGCTGGTCCCGGCTGCGCCGCCGCGAGGCCCTGACACCGGACGCGGTGGTCGCGCTGGCCGAGGCGGCCCAGGAGCGGTACGGGTTCGCCGACTTCAAGCTCAAAGGCGGGGTGCTGCCCGGCGAGGAGGAGGTCGAGACGGTCAGGGCGCTGGCCGCCAGGTTCCCCGGAGCGCGAATCACCGTCGACCCCAACGGCGGCTGGCTGCTGGCCGACGCCGTCCGGCTGTGCGCGGGGCTCGGCGGCGTGCTCGCCTACGCCGAGGACCCGTGCGGGGCCGAGGGCCGCTTCTCCGGCCGGGAGACGATGGCGGAGTTCCGGCGTGCCACCGGCCTGCGCACCGCCACGAACATGGTCGCCACCGACTGGCGGGAGATGGCGCACGCCGTACGCGCGAACGCCGTCGACATCCCGCTCGCCGACCCGCACTTCTGGACGATGTCCGGCTCCGTCAGGGTCGCCCAGCTCTGCCACGACTTCGGCCTGACCTGGGGTTCACACTCCAACAACCACTTCGACATCTCGCTGGCGATGTTCACGCACGTCGGAGCCGCCGCTCCGGGCGAGATCACCGCCCTGGACACGCACTGGATCTGGCAGGACGGCCAGGCCCTCACCACCAGGGCGCCACGGATCGTGGACGGCGCCGTCGACGTGCCCACCGCCCCCGGGCTCGGCGTGGAGCTCGACCGCGCGGCCCTCGCCGAGGCCCACGAGCTCTATCTCCGCCATGGGCTCGGCGCCCGCGACGACGCCGTGGCCATGCGGTATCTCGTGAAGGACTGGGTGTTCGACCCGAAACGTCCCTGCCTCGACCGCTGACCTAGGGTGGCCCCATGGGCATGGTCAGGACGGTCGGGCTGGTGCTACACCCACAGCGCGACTCAAGGAAGGCGATCGACACCATCCTGCGCTGGGCGGCCGGCAACGACGCCACCGTGCTCGGCCTGCCCGAGGAGGTGGGCCGCATCGACTGCAGCGCCGTGCCGGTCGACGCCGACACGCTCGTCGACCGGTCCGACCTGCTGGTCGGGCTCGGCGGCGACGGGACGATGCTGCGCACGATGCGGTTGCTCGCCGGGCGGCGCACGCCCATCCTGGGGGTCAACGTGGGGCGGCTCGGGTTCCTCGCGGAGATCGACGTGAGCGAAATGGACGAGACGCTGTCGGCGATCGACGGCCACCGCTATACGATCGAGCCGCGCATGGCGATCAGGAGCGAGGTCGGGGGCGCGGAGGTGACCGCGTTCAACGACATCGCCCTCGTGCGGATCCCCGGAGAGGGGCTGGCGGGCGTCGCGGTGAGCCCGGCCGGCAGCGACTTCGTCCGTTTCGCCGCCGACGCCGTGATCGTGGCGACCTCCACCGGGTCTACCGCCTACAGTTTCTCCGCCGGCGGGCCCATCGTGTCGCCCCGGGTGGAGGCCGTGCTCGTCGTGCCCTCCGCCGCCCACTCGGCCTTCAACCGGGCCCTGGTGCTGCCCGCCGACGAGGAGGTGACGCTCGAGGTGCTGCCCACCAGCGGACGGCTCGCGGTCGAGGTCGACGGGGCCGTGGTCGGTCACCTGTGCCCGGGTGACCGCGTCACGGTCGCCGCCTGGCCGGGGGCGGCTCAGGTGGTGCGGCTGGGCACCACCTTCTACGACCGGGCCCGGCGCAAACTGCGTGTGAACGGCAGCGCCGAGGCGTACTGACCTGCCGTGCGGGCGCACCGATCAGGCGGCTCGGGAGCTCTCTCAGGTGCTCGCGCGGCGGCGGTGGCGGGCCGGGCGTTCGGGCGCCCGGCGGGTCTCCTCCTCCGGTCCGGGGAGACCGTCCCGGTCCTGGGAGGGGTGCGGGGCGAAGAAGTCCTCCCCCGGAGCCTGAGCCGCGCGTGGCTCCGCGGGGCTCCCGCGGTGGCGGGAGGCGGGCTCCCCGGAGCCTTCCCAGTGGCGTGAGGCGGGCGCCCCCGGGCCATCCCCGCGGCGGGAGGCTGGCTCCCCGGGGCCTGCGCGATGGTGGCGGGAGGAGGAGGCGTCCGCGGGCCCTCCCCTGCGGCGGGTTGCCGCCAGGGCGGCCAGGGCCGTGGTGATGGGGACGGCGGCGATGAGGCCGAGCGTGCCGGCCACACTGCGGACGATCTCCTGGGCGATGACCGGCGTCGTCAGCACCTGCCCCAGAGGCTGCTCCCCGATGCTGAACAGCAGCAGCAGCGGCAGCGACGCCCCCGCGTACGCCAGGATGATCGTGTTGATCACCGAGGCGATGTGGGCCCGCCCGATGCGGCTGGCCGCCTGGTAGAGGCGGGCGAAACCGTACGCCGGGTTGGCGTGGGCCAGCTCGGCAACCGTCACCGCCTGCGTGACCGTGACGTCGTCGAGCACCCCCAGCGCGCCGATGATGATCCCGGCCAGCAGCAGCCCCTGCGTGTCGATCGACAGGCTCATGCCCAGGGTCAGCGCGCTGTCGTCGGTGACCCCGTTGAGCCGGGCGAACACGAGCGCCGCGTACGACAGCGCGCCCGTCAGCGCCAGGCTGGCCAGCGTGCCGAGCACGGCCATGGACGTGGGCAGCGAGAAGCCGTGCGTGAGGTAGAGCACCGTCAGCATGATCGCAGCCGCCCCGACGATGGCCACCAGCATCGGGGACTTGCCCTCCAGGATGCCGGGGATGACGAACGTCAGCAGCAGCACGAACGTGACCGCCAGGCCGATCAGCGCCGTCACCCCGCGCCAGCGGCCGAACGCGATCACCGCGACCGCGAAGGCCACGCCGAACAACCACAGCGGCGTCGCCCGGTCATGGTCGGAGACCTGGTAGGCCCCGTCGGCGTCGCGCAGCAGGATCACGCCGTCGCCCGGCGCGAAGTGCTGCGCCCCCGGGCCGCCCGGCAGGCGGAGCGTGACGTCACGGCCGGCGTCGCGCCCCTCACCGACCTTGACCGTGGCGGTGCCGCAGGTGGCGGGGTCGGGCCGCGGCGCACCCTCGGGGGCGGCGGGGCAGCGTTTGAGCGTGACATCGGTGACCGTGCCGGTCAGCAACTCGACGGCCGACGGCTGCGCGCCGTCGCCGGGCCGGCCGTCCGGCCAGAGCCACAGCAGGGCCGCCAGCGTGACGACGGCCACCGGCACCAGGACGGCCAGGCTCGCCATCGTCGTGCGCCGCGAGCGGGGTGCGGACGCGCCGTGCCCGTGCCCGGCGCCCATCAGATAACGCCCATCGGGTGAAAGGTCCTCCTTGGCTGACGAACAAGGACAGTACTGCACGCGGCGGGCCTGGGTAGCTGCAACGGCATGACATGCCTGGTGGGCACCTCGGGATGGCAGTACAAGGACTGGCGGGGCGTGCTGTATCCGCAGGGGGTGCCGCAGCGGCTCTGGCTGGAGACGTACGCGGCGGAGTTCCCCACGGTAGAGAGCAACAACGCCTTCTACCGCCTGCCCGGCCCTGAGTCGTTCGCCGCCTGGCGCGACAGGACGCCCCCGCGCTTCGTGATGGCCGTCAAAGCGAGCAGGTTCCTCACCCACATCAAGCGGCTGGCCGAGCCGGAGGAGCCGGTGCGGCGGCTGATGGGCGCCGCGTCGGAGCTGAAGGACAAGCTCGGCCCGGTCCTGCTGCAGCTCCCGCCCACCCTCCAGGTCGATCCCGGCCGCCTCGACCGGTGCCTGGCCTGCTTCCCCGCGCGCGTCAGGGTGGCCGTGGAGCCGCGCCACGACTCGTGGTGGACCGGCGAGGTGCACGACATCCTGCGCGCCCGGGGTGCCGCGCTGTGCTGGGCGGATCGCCGCGGCCGGCCGCAGAGCCCGCTCTGGCGCACCGCGGAATGGGGGTACGTACGCCTGCACCAGGGGCGGGCCGGCATCGCGTACGGCGACACCGCGCTGAGGACGTGGGCCGGGCGGGTGCGCGAGGCGGGCTGGCAGGACGCCTACGTCTACTTCAACAACGACCTGGGGGGAGCGGCGGTGCGTGACGCGAGACGATTCGCCAGACTCTGCTAGTGCGTACGCGTCTCTACCGGAACGGCGTCCTCGAGAAGGAGGGCTTCCCCATCGAGGAGCTCTCCGAGCATGCGCCGGATCGCGGCAACGTCGTCTGGCTCGACCTGTGCCGCCCTTCGGCCGCCGAGCTCATCGCGGTCGGCTCGGAGCTGGGGCTGCACGAGCTGGCGATGGAGGACGCGCTCACCGACCGGCAGCGGCCGAAGGTCGACGTCTACGACAACCACCTGTTCGTCACGGTCTACGGGGTGCACATGGAGAATGGGCGGCTCCGTCCCGTCGAGGTGAACGTCTTCGTCACCGCGAACGCCCTGGTCACCGTGCGCGACAGCGACGCCTTCGACATCGACGAGGTGGTCAGGCGCTGGGACACCCTGTCCCGCCTGGCGGGGCACGGGGTGACGTTCTTGCTGCACGGGCTGCTCGACTACGTGGTGGACGGCCAGCTCGACCTGGTGGAAGAACTCGACGCGCAGGCGGAGGCCCTGGAGGAGTCCCTGTACGAAGGGAGTCCCGGCGACGGCAGGCGGCTGCAGCGCACGATGTTCGACCTGCGCAAGAACACCACCCGCGTCCGCAAGATCACGATGCCGATGCGCGAGGTGATCGGCACCCTGCTCCACCGCGACCAGGACATCGTCGCCGACCCCGTGATGGCCCCCTACTACGCGGACGTCTACGACCACGTGCTGCGGGCGACGGAGTGGGTCGAGGGCATCCGCGAGATGCTCGCGAACGTCCGCGAGACCCGCCTCGCCCAGCAGGGCTTCCGGCTGGACGAGATCATGAAACGGATCACCAGCTGGGCCGCCATCATCGCGGTGCCCACGCTGATCACCGGCTTCTACGGGCAGAACGTGCCCGTTCCCGGCACCGGGCAGAGCTGGGGGCTCTGGGCCTCCACGGTCCTCGTGGCGATCACCTCGGTGGTGCTGTACTCGGTGTTCAAGAAGAACGACTGGTTGTGAACGCCGGGCCCGGCAGCGCCCAGCCCGTCGTACGCAGCCCGTCGTACGGTGGCCGGCAGGAACGGCCGCGCACGTCGGGCGTGAGCCGCACCGCGACCCGCACCTGAGCGGCGCCGGACGCGGGATAGAGGGGCAGGCAGCGGCCGCCCGCGAGCAGGGTTCTGCGGCCGACCGAGGTGGTGAGCAGCGACAACCCGTCGTACGTCGCGGGCGCCGCCAGGCGCAGCACCCACAGGCCCTCGTGGGTGCGGGCCCGCGTGCCGTCGAGGGCGTAGTAGTCGAGCACGCTGTCGCTCGCCGAGACGACCGCCCGCATGGTGAACCGCCGCCCTTCGACGGTGAACACCTCCGCCGAGGGCGCCTTGTAGACCGAGTGCACGTAGGCGATCGCGAAGGAACCCGCGACGACGGGCAGGCCGTTCACGGTGAGGCGCCCGGCGCCGCCGCCGGAGCCGAGCGCCGCCACCAGAGCGAGCGCCAGGAGCAGCCGGGTCAGGCCTGTTCCTTGTAGTAGCGGGCGGCGCCCGGGTGCAGCTCGACCGGCGCCACCTGCTGGCCCAGCTTGACGTCGAGCTTCTCCGCCTCGGGGTGCACGGCCGTCAGCTCGGCCTTCTTGGCGAACAGGGTCTTGGTGATGTCGTACGCGAGCTGCTCGTCCATCGAGTCGGGCACCAGCAGCAGGTTCGCGATGCCGACGGTCTTGATGGCGCCGGACAACTTGTAGACGGACGTGTCCACGTCGAGCGGGACGTACTGCTCCCCGTACGTCGCGCGCATCTTCTCCAGGACGTCGCTGGTGTCGAGCAGCTTCATGTCGGGCTTGCTCGTCGCCAGGTCGGTGATGCCGGCCGTGGGCAGGCCGCCGACCCAGAAGAACGCGTCGATGGTGCCGTCCTTGGCCGCCTGCACCGACTCGTTGATGGACAGCTGCTGCTTGGTGATGCCGGAGTCGGGGTTGACGCCGGCCGCCTCCAGGATGCGCCTGGCCACGACCTGGGTGCCGGAGTTGGCGGGCCCGAGCGAGACGCGCTTGCCCTTCAGGTCGGCGACCTTGGCCGCTTCGACGCCGGGGGCGACCACGACGTGCGCGTAGTTGTCGTAGATGCGGGCGATGGCTTTGATGGGCTGTTTCGCGGTGAAGGTGTCCTTGGCGTTGACCGCGTCGGCCGCGGTGTCGGCCTGGGAGAAACCGATGTCGGCCTTGCCGCTGGCGAGGAGCTTGATGTTCTCGACCGACGCGGAGGTGACGGACGCGGTGGCCTGGGTGTCGGAGATGTTGGACGACAGCTGCTTGGCCAGGCCGCCGCCGTAGACGTAGTAGACGCCCGTCGTGCCGCCCGTGGCGATCGACAGCCGGTTGCCCGAGCCGCCGCCCGCGCCTCCGCCGCAGCCCGCCACGGTCAGGACGGCCGCTGCGACTATCGCAAGAATCCGCTTCACGCTGGGTCCCTTCTCCTTCTTCTGACCAGATGCACGGCGGCGGCCACGGCCAGCACGGCCAGACCGGCGACGATGGGGACGGGCTGGAGGAACAGCAGCAGCACCGCGGCGACGAACGCCAGCACCCGCTCGAACCAGCCGGACAGGCCGCCCATCGCCATGGCCAGGGCCGCCACGGCGACGGCCGATACGGCGGCCATCAGCAGCACGGTGCCGATCGGCCCCTGCCCGAGCAGCGCCTGCCCGTTGGGCGTGAGCACGAAGGCGAACGGCACCAGGAAGGCCGGCAGCGTGTAGCGCCAGGCCATCATCATCGTGCGGTACGTGTTGCCGCCGGTGATCGCGGCCGCCGCGACCGCCGACAGCGCGGTGGGCGGGCTCACCTCCGACAGCACCGCGTAGTAGAAGACGAACATGTACGCCTCGGCCTGGGTCACCCCGAGCGCGGTGAGCGCCGGGCCGATGATGACCGCCGCGATGATGAAGCTCGCGGTCACCGGCACGGCCAGGCCCAGCAGCATGACCGCGACGGCGGACATGAGCGTGGTCAGGATCAGGTGGCCCGCCGCGAAGTCCACGATGATCGCGCTGAGGTTGAGGCCCAGGCCGGTCTGGGTGATGACGCCGACGATGATGCCCGCCGCCGCGCACACGGCCGTCACGGGCAACACCTCCAGCGCGCCCTTGGCCAGCGCCTGCCCGATGCGTTTCGGGCCCATCCGGTGCTGCGGGTCGAGGAAAGACAGCGCGAACGCGACCGCTGTGGCGATCACCACCGCCTGGAACGCCGACCGGTCGAGCGCCATCAGCACGATGATGAGGATCAGCGAGCTGAAGTGGTAGCCGAAGCGCAGCAGCAGCCGGCCCGCTCTGGGCGCGTCGACCGGCACGGCGTGGGTGCCGAAGCGGCGCGAGTCGATCTCGATGGCCAGGAAGATGCCCAGGTAGTAGAGCAGGGTCGGGATCGTCGCGTACAGCAGCACCTCGAGATAGCCGACCCGGAGGTATTCGGCGATGATGAACGCCGCCGCGCCGAGCGTGGGCGGCGACAGGATGGCGCCGATGCCGCTCGCGGCCAGGATGCCGCCGGCCGGCTCCCTCGGGTAGCCGGCCCGCTTGAGCACCGGCCAGGCGACGCTGCCGAGGCTGACCGTGGTGGCCACGCCCGAGCCCGACACGGTGCCGAGCAGGAAGCCCGCGGTGGCGACGGTGCGGCCGGGGGCGGAGCGGGACCTGCGGAAGGCGGCGAAGCTCAGGTCGATGAAGAACCGGCTCGCGCCCGAATAGTCCAGCACGGCGCCGTAGATGGTGAACAGGATGATGTAACTCGCGGCCACCTGCATCGGGACGCCGAAGAAGCCTTCGGTGCCGGTGTAGAGCTGCGAGACGATCTGGCTGAGGTCGAAGCCCCGGTGGCCGATGGTCCAATCAATCGGCAGATATGCCCCGTAATAGGCATAAATCAGGAAAATGACGCAGATGATGGCCAACGCCATGCCGACGGTCCGGCGTACCGCCTCCAGCAGCAGCACCATCAGCGCCAGACCGGCCACGATGTCGAGGTCCGTCAGCGCCGCGCCCGAGCCCCGGTTGCGGAAGTCGTCGATCGCGGCCAGCGGATAGACCAGCACGGCCAGCGAGGCCGCGGCCAGCACCCAGTCCATGACGCTCGGCCGCTCGGACCGCAGCGCGCCGGCCCCGGCCTGGAACTTGGCCTCGGACGGGCGCACGTCGGGGGCCTCGGACGGGCGCGCGCCGGTCCCGGTCTCGGCTCCGGTCTCGGGCACGCCGTCGGCGGAGAGGTCGGAGACCTCGGGGGCGCCGGCGCCGACCGCGGCCAGGCGGTCATCGGCCCGGCGGCGCCGCGTCCGCCACCTCAGCCGCAGCAGCCACATCCTCCGCCGCAGGTAGTCCGACGTGCCCGAGCGGTAGCAGACGAACACCAGCGGCAGCGCCACGGCCAGGAACGTCATCCGGTGCTGCAGCGCCTCGACCGGCCGGAACACCACCACCAGCGCATAGACCGACAGCAGCCCGCCGAGGATCCACACGCCGAGCCGCAAGGCCCCGCCGAGCTGCCGCGCCGGGCGTTCCTGTTCGTGCGCGGAAACCAGGTCGGCCTCACGGTCGCTCAGCTCGGTCAAGTCGTCCTCCCGACAGGGCGCGTTGCAGGGACTTTACGAGTCCCTTACTTGATCTGGGAAGAGGCCGTTACCTATTTGGTTTCCGTTATCAGTACAAGGGACGCGAATCGGCCGCCAGCCGCTCGACGGGCACGTCACCGGCCTGGCTGCCGTCCCGCCGCCGCACCGCGACCCCGCCGTCCGCCGCCTCGCGCGGCCCCACGACGAGCTGGTACGGCACCAGCCGGTGCGCCCGGATCCTGGCCCCGAGACTGCCCCGGCCGGCGGGCGCCAGCTCCGCCCGCAGCCCGGCGGCCAGGCACCGCCGCAGCACCGACTCGGCGGCGGGCAGCTCCGCGTCGGACAGCGGCAGCACCACCGCCTGGACGGGCGCCAGCCAGGCGGGGAAGGCCCCGCCGTGCACCTCGATGAGGTGCGCGACCAGGCGCTCGATGCCGCCCACGACGCTGCGGTGCACCATGACGGGCCGCGCGCCGCCGGCGTAGCTCAGGTCGAAGCGCTCCGGCTGGAAGTAGTCGACCTGGACGGTGGACAGGGTGGCCTCGCGGCCGGCCGGGTCGGTGATCTGGATGTCGATCTTCGGCCCGTAGAAGGCGCCTTCGCCCCGCCCCTCGTCGTAGTCGCGCCCACGTTCCTTCAGCACCTCGCGCAGCACCGCCTCCGACCGCGCCCACATGCCGGGGTCGTCCACGAACTTGTCGCCGTCGCCCCGCAAGGACAGCTGGTAGCGGGCGGCCCGGATGCCGAGCTGGGCGTGCGCGGCCTCGATCAGGTCGAGCGAGGCCGACACCTCGGCGGCGGCCTGCTCGGGAGCGCAGAAGACGTGGCCGTCGTTGAGCTGGATGGCGCGCACCCTGGTCAGCCCGCCGAGCACGCCGGACAGCTCCGAGCGGTACATCCCGCCCAGCTCCGCCAGGCGCAGCGGCAGCTCCCGGCGGCTGCGCCCGCGCGAGCGGTAGATGAGCGCGTGGTGCGGGCACAGGCTGGGCCGCAACACGAACTCCTCGCCGCCCACGTTCATGGGCGGGAACATGTCCTCCGCGTAGTGCGCCCAGTGCCCCGATCGTTCGTACAGCTCGCGCTTGCCGAGCACGGGGGAGTTGACGTGCTGGTAGCCGTTGCGGCGTTCGAGCTCGTAGACGTAGTCCTCGATGGCCTTGCGCACGGCCGCGCCCGCCGGCAGCCAGCAGGGCAGGCCGGAGCCGATCAGCGGGTCGGTGTCGAAGATGCCCAGCTCGCGGCCGAGCCTGCGGTGGTCGTTCATGATCGTCCTTTGCGTGGAAAGGGCGAACGACCGCGTTCCCGGGCGTTCGCCCGGGAAGCATGGAATCAGCGCGCCGGGACGAGGTCCGGCGTCGTCGTGACGAGAGCGCGCTGCATGCGATGACCATAACATCCGGCGCGGGGTGAAGGAAACCTTCACGAGAACCTCAAGGAATGGCAAATGATATAAAGAGGCCGTGGCCGAGATCACCCTGGACGTCCGCCAGCTGCAGGTGTTCGCCGAGGTCGGCTACCAGGTCGCGGGCGGTGGCGGCGCGTGCGCCGCGATGGCGGCGCTGCGCCGCGTGGTCCCGCTCGACGCCTACGAGTTCGTCGCCTTCGATCCCGCCACCGGGCGGCACCAGAGCGTCGTGTCCGACGGGCACCCGCGCATCGACCGCGACGCGGCGGAGGAGTACGCCGGGCTGGATGCCTATCGCAGGGCCCTGGCCACCAGAGCGCCGGTCGGCATGCCCGAGCCGGGCACCGAGCGCTATTTCCGGCGCCATCTGGCCCCCTACGGGTGGCGGGCCGGGCTGACCGCGCCGCTGTTCCTCGGCGGCGGCCGCTACACCGGGCTGCTGCACCTGGTCTCCCGTGACGACTTCCCGCGCCGCACGCAAGCGCTCGTGGCCGCCGTGAGCCCCATGCTGGCCCACGTCACCGACCTGACCCGCTGCGTGATCGACCCGGTGGGGCTGCCGGCCGGCTTCCGCGCGGTCGCCTTCGACCGGCTCGGCATCCGGCGCGAGGTGCCGGGGCGCGAGGTCTCGCCCGCGCTGCGGGACGACCCGGCGATGGCCGCCTTCGCCCGCGCGTTCATCGACTCGCGCGAGCTGAGCAGGCACGGGCTCTGGCTCGACGGCGCCGGCGGATGGCACGAGCTGCGGCTGCTCAGGGCGGGCGTCGGGTTCCAGGGCGCGCTGCAGGGCGCCATCGCCGCCGAGCGCCCGTGCCCGCTGCCCTACGACCTCACGGGCCGGGAGGTCGACGTGCTCACCAGGGTGGCCGCGGGCGACTCCAACCCGCAGATCGCCGCCGCGCTCGTGCTCAGCGTCCGCACGGTCACCACCCACCTGGAGCACATCTTCGCCAAGCTGGGCTGCGACAGCCGCACCCGCCTGACCACCAAGGCCCTCGCCGAGGGCCTGTGCCGCCTTGACGTGCGGGGTGCGGCCGGGAAGTAAAGAAGTGGCGATCGCCCGGAGCGCGTGGAAGGGTGATCGCCGTGCATGACGACGTCTACCGCTACAACCAGGAACGCTGGGAAGCCCTGGTGGAAGCGGACGCCTTGTTCACCCGACCCATGCTCGACCTGGACGCGGAGCGGGCCCGCAACTATCTCGGCCTGGAGCGGCTGGGCCTTCCCCGCGATCTGGCGGGCGGGAGGGTGCTCTGCCTGGCGGGAGGAGGCGGGCAGCAGTCCGCGGCCTTCGCCCTGCTCGGAGCCGACGTGACGGTTCTCGACATCTCGACGGGGCAACTGGCGCGTGACCGATCGGCCGCCGAGCACTACGGCGTCGGCATCCGCACCGTCCAAGGGGACATGCGAGACCTGTCGGTTCTCGGCGACGCGTCGTTCGACCTGGTCTGGCATCCGTACTCGCTGACGTTCGTCCCCGACTGCCGGATCGTGTTCCGCGAGGTCGCGGGAGTCGTCGAGACGGGCGGCCACTACTACCTGATGTGCGCCAACCCGTTCTTCTCCGGCCTCACGCACGAGTCGTGGAACGGGGAGGGCTACACGCTCAAGCAGCCCTACACGGACGAAGCCGCGACCTGCTACCCCGACCAGGACTGGGTCTACGACCGGACACCGTCAGGCCGGGTCGTCCGCGAACCCAGGGAGTACACGCAGACGCTGAGCCGGATCGTCAACAACCTGACCCGGGAGGGTTTTCTGCTGACGCTGCTGTCCGAGGTCCGCGGTGAGCGCGACGACGCGGAGCCGGGCGGCTGGGAGCACTTCATGACGGTGGCGCCGCCGTGGCTGGAACTGGTCTGGCAATACCGCCCAGGCGTGCTCGGAAGCTAGACGGCCAGTCCCGCGGGCACGCGGCCCTGGAGCAGCTCGAACCAGACGGTCGTCGAACCGTGCTCGCGGGTGAAACCCCAGCGGTGGCTGAGCGCCTCGATCAACGGCAGGCCCCGGCCGCTGGTCGCCCGCGCACTCGTACGGCACACGCAGGGAGGCCCCTCCGACCCGGCGTCCGCCACGAACACCCGCACCAGCGTGTCCGAGCGCGTCACGGTCACCGTGAACGACCCCCCGGCGCCGGACCGGCTGTGCAGCACCGCGTTCGTGGCCAGCTCGCTGGTCAGCAGCACGACGTCGTCGTGGAGGGGGTGATCGCGGCCGAGCGCGTCCGTCACGAGGCTCCTGGCCCTGGAGACCTGGGAGGGGCTCCCCGGCAGCCGGGCCACGAGATCATGGCCGGCGGGCGGATCACTCTCCTCGGTCCCATCGACCCCATCGACGCGGTGCGAGTCCGGCGGTGCCACGGCGACCTCCCCCAAATCCGGTGACTTTATGAGACGCGCCAGACGGGTGCTGGAGATTATCGCGAAAAGGTAGGAATGGGCTTTCCCAAGGTCGGCTGCGCTCCCTCCGGGGGCGACCGAGTACGCTGCGATCGACGAGTCGTCTAGGCCCATGGGGGAGCGCAGCGTGCGAGGAGGTGGCGTGAACAGCCTGGATGCCGTCTGGGTGCGCCCGTACGACCGGCCGGGTGCGGCGGTCGTGACCGGCGTCTTCGACATCCTGCACGTGGGCCATGTGCGCTATCTGGGAGCGGTGGCCGAGCGCGGGCTGCCGCTGGTCGTCGGCGTCGAGGACGATCCGCGGGTGCGTGCGTGGAAGGGCCCCAGCAGGCCGCTCAACCCGGCGGCGGAACGCGCCGAGGTGCTGGCCGCGCTCCGCTTCGTGACCGGAGTGTTCATCGTGACGGGGCCGCCCGAGGCGCACGGGCCTGAGGACTACATCGACCTGCTCGCCCCGATGCGGCCGGGCGCGCTCGCGCACACGGCGGGCGACCCGCACGCGGGCGCGCGGGCCGCCGCAGCGGCGATCCTGGGCACGGAGTGCTGGGAGATGGAGGCCATCCCCGGCCGCTCGACCACCCGCATCGTGAACGCGGCAGGAAAGGGCTGACCACCGGACGCGGGCGGGGCGCAGGCTGGACGCGGGCGGGGCGCAGGCATGTCGCCGGGGCCGCGCGCCATGATCGCGTAATCTTGGCTGTCATGACGGGTGACCTCGTGGCGAGACAGGTGACCAACCTGCTGGCACCGCAGGTGCTGGTCATCGTCATGCCGCCGCTCGTGGGCCTGCTCGCGCAGGGCTGGAGCGGGGCGGCGTGGGGCCTGGTCGCCTCGGCGTTCTGCGGTGGAGTGCCGGCGGCGGTGATCGCGGTCGGCGTGCGCTCGGGGCGGCTCGACTCGCACCACATCGTCGACCGCGACCGCCGCACGCGCCCGTTGCTGGCCGCGGTGGCAGCGGTGCTGGTGGCGCTGGCGCTGCTGGTCCTCATGGGCGCGCCGACGCTGCTCGTCGCCACCGTGACCGCGATGCTGGCCGCGCTGGCGGTGACCGTGCCGATCACGCTGCGCTGGAAGATCTCCTTCCACGCCGCCGTCTGCGCGGGCACGGTGGTGGTGCTCGCGCACGTGCTGCCCTCCTGGCCGGCCGCGGTCGTCGGCGCCGCCGTCGTTGCGCTGGTGTGCTGGGCCAGGGTGCGCCTGACACACCACACCTGGCCGCAGGTGGTGGCGGGCACGGCGGTGGGGGCGCTGGTGACGTGGGCCACGCTGGCCGCGTTCGGCCTGGGATGACCGCGGAATAGCGGGGTGCCCGCGGCGGTTGCCGCGAGCATGGATGCCACGAAACGCGGCCGGGTACGCGTCGAGCGCACAGCCAAACGGGTGCGGACCTACCTCGGCGGCCGGGCGGTGGCCGACACCGCCTCCGCCCTGCTGGTGTGGGAGGTCCCCTACTATCCGGCCTACTACTTCCCGCTGGCGGACGTCGACGAGTCGGCGCTCATGCCGGCCGGCACGGCCAAGCACTCGCCGAGCAGGGGCGACGGCCTGGTGCACACGGTCGCCGCGGGCGCCAAGGAGGCCCCCGGCGCGGCGCTGGTCTACCGCGACTCCCCGCTGGAGGAGATCCGCGGCCACGTGCGCTTCGAGTGGGACGCCATGGACGCCTGGTTCGAGGAGGACGAGGAGGTCTTCTTCCACCCGCGCGACCCGTACACCCGGGTGGACATCCTGCCAAGCTCGCGGCACGTGCGGGTCGAGGTCGACGGGGTGACCGTGGCCGACTCCCGCAACCCGCGCATCCTCTTCGAGACCGGGTTGCCCGCCCGCTACTACCTGCCGAAGACGGATGTCCGGCTCGACCTGCTGGAGCCCACGGGCACGGTCACGCACTGCCCGTACAAGGGGTCGGCCGAATACTGGTCGGTCAACGGCAAGGAGGACCTCGCCTGGTCCTACCGGACACCGCTGCCCGAGAGCGAGCGGGTCGCCGGGCTGATCGCCTTCTACGACGAGAAGCTCGACATCTACCTCGACGGCGAGCTGCAGGAGCGTCCCAAGACCAAGTTCGGCTGAGGTTGACAGATCACGACCTCGTACAACACCGTTTCACTATTCGAATAGTGAAACGGTGTTGTAGTGATCGAGTTCCAGCTCGACCGCAGGTCGGGGGTGTCGACCTACCTGCAGCTCGTCCACCAGGTGAGGCAGGCGCTCAGGCTCGGCACGCTGCGGCCGGGTGACCAGCTGCCGACCGCGCGCGAGGTGGTCGAGCGCCTGGCCATCAACCCCAACACCGTGCTCAGGGCGTACCGGGAGGTGGAGCGCGAGGGCCTGGTCGAGGGCCGGCCAGGCATGGGGACGTTCGTGCGCCGGGGGATCGCGGGGCCGACGCTCGCCGAGCACACCCGCTTGCGGCGCGGCCTGGAGGAGTGGGTGCGCGAGGCCCGCGCGGCCGGGCTCGACCACGACGACCTGCGGGCGCTGTTCACCGTGGTCCTGGCCGACGCCGCGAAGGAGGGGGCGGCATGAGGCCCGCGCTCGAGGCGACGGGGCTCGGCGTGCGTTACCGCCGCACGTGGGCGTTGCGCGACTGCTCGCTGGCGGTCCCGGCCGGGCGCGTGGCCGCGCTCGTGGGGCAGAACGGCGCGGGCAAGTCCACGCTCATGCACGCCGCCGTCGGGCTGCTGCGGCCGGCGCGGGAGCTCGACCATGGGGACATCGTGTCCGAGGCGGGAGCCGGGCGGCTCAGGCGATCAGGCGGGCGAGCACCCGGGTGCCGAACTCCAGCCCCTCCACCGGCACCCGCTCGTCCTTGCCGTGGAACATCCCGAAGTAGTCGAGGTCCGGCCGGAGCATGAGCGGCGCGAAGCCGTACCCCTTGATCCCGATCCGCGCGAACGACTTCGCGTCCGTGCCGCCGGCCATCACGTACGGCACAGGCCGCGCGAGCGGGTCCTCCGCCATGAGCGAGCCCGCCAGCTCGTCGAAGAACGCCGACGGGTACGGTGCGGCGGGGGCGTCCTCCAGGTTGACGAACTCGCGGGTGATCTTCGGCCCGAGCAGCGCGTCGATCGTCTCCAGGAACTCGTCCCGCAGGCCCGGCAGGTAACGCCCGTCCACGTGCGCCCCGGCGGTCGAGGGCACGACGTTGACCTTGTAGCCGGCGTCCAGCATCGTCGGGTTCGCGGAGTTGCGGATCTGGCCCTTGAACAGGCTGCCCAGCGGGCCCAGACGGACTGCCTCCTCGTCCAGGCGGTCGACGTCGATGCGCTGCCCCGTGATCTCCGACAGGTTCCCGATGAGCGCCGCGACCGACGGCGTCAGGCGCACCGGCCACTGGTGAGCGGCCACCCGCGACAGGGCGTGCGCCATCGTCGCCACCGGGTTGTCCACGGCGGGGCGGGACCCGTGACCGGCCACGCCGCGCGCGGTGAGCCTCATCCAGGCGGTGCCGCGCTCGCCCACCGCGATCGGGTAGACCCGGTGCTCGCCGGAGGCCACGCTGAAGCCGCCCGACTCGCTGATCGCCTCCGTGACGCCGTCGAACAGCTCGCGGTGCTCGGTGACGGCGTGCCGCGAGCCGAAGTCGCCCGTCGCCTCCTCGTCGGCGAGGAACGCCAGCACCAGATCGCGTTTCGGGCGCACTCCCCGCGCGGCCAGGTCGAGCACGGTCGCGAGGGTCATCGCGCACGAGCCCTTCATGTCGACCGCGCCCCGGCCGTACACGCAGTCGTCCACGATCTCCCCGGAGAACGGGTGCATCCGCCACTCCGCCGGGTCGGCGGGCACGACGTCGAGGTGGCCGTGGATGAGCAGCGCGTCGGGGGAGTCGCCGTCGATCCGCGCCACGACGGTGGTCCGCTTCGGCGCCGACTCGAACACCACGGGATCGAGGCCGGCGTCGGCCAGCAGCGTGGCGACGTACTCGGCGGCGGGCCGCTCGCCCGAGCCCGGGTTGGTGGTGTCGAACCTGATCAGATCCGAGCAGATCTCGGCAACGCTCTTCATGCTCTCCCCTTAAGCGTCAACGGCGGCACCTCGGGCGTCTCCAGGTCGAAGAGCAGCCCGTAGAAGGCCAGCTCGGCCTCCAGCACCGCGACAATGGTCTCTTCCCTGCGCCAGCCGTGCTGCTCGCCGGGGAACGTCAGCAGGGCCCACGCCTTGCCGTGCCGGTCCAGCTCGGCGGCGAACCGCTCCGCCTGCCCGACGTCCACGATCGCGTCCTCCAAGCCGTGCAACATCAGGCACGGGCCCGACGCGCGGGCGGCGTTCAGCAGCGGCGAACGCTCGGTGTAGCGCTCTCGTGTCTCGGGCAGCGGGCCCACGAGGCCGTCCAGATAGCGGGACTCGAAGTCGTGCGTCTCCGCGGCCCAGCTCTCCGGGTCGGTGATCGCGTAGTGCGCGACCCCGCCCGCGAACACGTCGCTGTGGACGAGCGCCGCCACCGTGGTCCAGCCCCCGGCGCTGCCGCCGCGGACGGCGATCCGCGACGCGTCGGCCCGGCCCAGCTCCACCAGGCCACGGGCCACCTTGGCGCAGTCCTGCACGTCGACCACGCCCCACTGGTGGCGCAGGCGCTCCCGGTAGGCCCGGCCGTAGCCGGTCGAGCCGCCGTAGTTCACCACGGCCACGCCGATGCCCCTGCTGGTGAAGTAGGCGATCTCCAGGTCGAGCACGATCGGCAGGTGCCCGGTCGGCCCGCCGTGCACGAAGATCACGTACGGGCTCGGGCCGGTGGTCCCCGACGGCGGGTAGAGGTGCGCGTGCACGTCCTCGATCGTCATCGCCTCCGGCGTGGGCAGCAGCTCCTCGTCCGGCAGCGGCTTGGGCGCCGACACGATCTCGTACGCGCCGTCGAGGTCGACCAGCGCCACCTCCAGCGGGGTGTACGGCGTCGCGCGCACCGCCGCCGCCTTGCCGCCCGCCACCGACACGGTCGAGGACCAGTGGGTGGCCGCGCCGCCGATCTCGCGCAGGCCGCCGGTCTCGGGGTCCAGCACGCCCAGGCGGCGGCGGTCGGCGGTGCCGTACACGACGACCAGGTCACCGTCGTCCGCGAGCGCCAGGTATGTCATGCCCGGCTTCCACGCCGCGCCGCCGAACTCCAGCTCCATCGGCGTGAGGTTGCGGCACGGCGCGCCGTCGGCGGGCACGAGATGCACGTTCCACCAGCCGGTGGGGTCGGTGACCGCGTACAGAGCGGTGTCGTCGCGCCACTCGGCCTGGGCGACCGACTCGCGCGGGCCGCCCGCCACCACGCGGTGCGGGCCGGCCGTGCCGTCCGCGCGCAGCTCGGCCACGCAGAGCTCGGTGCCGTCCCAGGGCATGTTGGGGTGGTCCCAGCCGATCCATGCGACAAAGCGGCCGTTGGGTGATATCCGAGGATTCATCAGGAAATGGTGGGCTTTGACGATGACTCTGGTCCGGCCGCCCTCCAGCGGCACCGCCACCAGATCCCGCACGTTCTCCGTCTCCCTGACCGCCCACACCTCCTCGCGTCCCGGGGGCAGGTACAGGTCCGCGTAACGGTACGTATCCACGGGAGTGATCGCCACCGGGTCCTCACCCGCGTCGAGGCGGTAAAGGCGCTGGTCGGCCCAGTTGGTGAAGACGAGCCCGCCGCCGGGCAGCGGCCGCCAGGAGCGGCCGCCGTACTCGACCACCCGGTTGCGCGCGTTCCAGCCGGGCGGCAGGACGTCCACGCGGGAGCCGTCAGGGAGGCGGCGCACCACACAGCGCCTGCCGCCCTCATGCGGGCGCGGCTCGTCCCACCAGACCTCGGTGCCTGAGGGCGTGGCCACCGCCTCCACCCACTGAGGGCCGCCGTCGGTACGGGCCACGTCGATCGGTCGAATGCTCATGAAGTCACCAATTGCCATTCGTACAGGGAGGAAGGGGACGGTCGGGTGGGTGAAGGATGTACACGATGCCGCCGCTGCCGCCGCTGCCTGGGCTCCTGAGCCACACACGCTCGAACGCGGCCCGCGGATAGACCCGGCGGACCTCGGCCCCGGCGGGCGCGGCAGGGTCGTTCACGACGACGTCGCCCGCGGCGGTGAAACCCGTCACGACCATGATGTGCCCGTTCGTGGAGTAGCCGGAGCCGGGCAGCTCGTGCGCCTTGAACGACTGGGACGTGATCACGGGGATCCCGGCCCGTACGAACCGCTCCAGCTCCGCCGCCGACCGCAGCCGCGTCACGAAGCCGGCCAGCCCGAACCGCCCCGCGTACGCGACGTTGAACGGCCAGTTGCCGGTGCCCTGGTAGCTCTCGTCGTACACGCCCATGGCCGCGTGGTCCACCATCGGGGCGGGGTCGTCCGCCCCGACCCAGGCCAGCTCGCCAGGGCCGGGGCCGCGGCCCCAGAAGCCGAGCACCATGGCCACCGAGGCGGGGCTGCACCAGTTGGCGCCGCCGCCGTCCCAGCGCAGGTGGTGCCCGGCGTGCGCGTACTGCGAGTGCCGGGGCACCGCCAGCTCGACGGCCCCCGCCCCGCCGCCGGCGTCCGGCCCTGCGTCGGCGTCCGGCCCGGCTTGAGGGTCCGGCCAGGCGTCTGCGTCCGGCCCGGTGGCATCGACCGTGCCGCCGTCGGCGCCAGGCCCGCCGACAGTGCTCGGCGGGAGCGGGTGCCGCGGCAGGGCCGAGGCCATCACGCCCAGGCCGGTGACGCGGGCGCTCTCGCCGTGTCGGGTGACCCGCAGCTGGTAGGCCACGACGGGACGCCTGGCGACGAACGTGTCCACCGCCACGTCGCCGTCCCCGTCGCCCTGGCCGGGCACCGAGGTGCGCGGGTCGCCGTGCTCGGACCAGCGGCCCATGACGTACCACTTGGAGCGGGCGCCGGACGCCGTCGTGGCGCGCAGCGCGATCTCGATCCACGTGCCCGGCGGGGTGCGAGCGGTCCACGAGGGGACGAGCTGCGTGGCGGCGAACCCGATCGGGTGCTCCTCACCGATCCAGGTGCGCGGCCCCCGGTCGGGCCTGCTGCCGGATCCCCGGCCGGGCCACCCGTCGGGCACCGCGAAGCGGGCGAAGGCAACGGGGGACGGGTCGACGGTGAGCACCACCCATATTGTGGTTTCGCACTCCATGTCGCACATCGGATGGTTTACGTACCGGCCCGGCCGCGCCGCCTGGTTCGCGTACCGTGCCCGCGCCGCCCCTCCAGGACGGGCGGAACGGCGCCGGGATTGGGGACGCCGCACACCTGCCTGTCCTGAGCGGGTGCGCGGGCCCCGCGGTCAGAGGTACAGGCCCGTGGAGTCGTTGTCGAAGGAGTGGGGGATCTCCCGGCCCGCGCGGCGCGCGTACAGCTCCGCGAGCGTCGCCCCCGACGGGCCCACGCCCTGCGACGTGCCGAGCCACGCGATCGCCTCGTCCCTGCTCAGCGGCCCCACCTCGAGCTGCGCCAGGCAGCGGCCCGGGCGTACGACGGCAGGGTGGAGGCGGGCGAGGTCTTCGTTCGTGGTGATCGCCACGAGCACGTCGCGGCCCTGGCCGAGCAGGCCGTCCGTCAGGTTGAGCAGGCGCGACAGACCCTGACCCGCCTGGGCCTTGGCGCCGGCGCTGATCAGCTCGTCGCAGTCCTCCAGGACGAGCAGCCGCCAGCGCTGGGCGTCCTCATCGGTGTCGTAGCCGACCGCCACCTCCATCAGGTAGCCCGGCTCGTTGAACAGCCGCTCGGGGTCGAGCACGCAGTCGACCTGGCACCAGTCGTGCCACTGCTTGGCCAGCGTGCGCAGCAGCGTGGTCTTGCCGGTGCCCGGCTGTCCGTGCAGGAGGATGAGCCGGCCGTTCACGCCGGACGGCGTGACGGACATCAGCCTGTCGAGGGACGCGCGCACCTTGCCGGAGTAGTTGGCGCTGATCTCGTCCCACGTCTGAGCCGTGATCGGCCGCTCGGAGCGGGTGCCGCCGTGCGTGCCGCGCCACCAGAAGCCCATCTCGACGTGGTCGACGTCAGGCATGGCCTCTTCCGCGCCGTCGATGGTCTCGTGGAGCACCGACTTGGCCAGCTCCTCGCTCACCGCCGTCACGCTGACCGTGGCCGTGCGGTCGCGGTGGCGCACGACGCGCAGGGTCCAGCCGTCGCCGCTGATGAGCCGCGACTCCGGGCCGTCCTCGACCCGCGCCGTGCGCAGCACGCGGCCTTCGGCGGGGCTGAGCGTGGCCTCAGGGCGTACGCGGTCCAGATTGGCCAGCCGGGACCAGGGCTGCGCACCCGTCGCGAACGGCGACAGCGCCAGGGCGTCGATGAGGTCGATGGCGGAGTCGGCGTCGTCGATGCTGATGTTCATCGGGAGCTCTGAGGCGTCCGGGCTGGGGAACGGCACCTCCCTGATCACTGACATATCGGTAATGATCTCCGCAGGGTCGTCGGATGTCGAAGGGTTTCCGGGAGGAGAAGTGGTCATTCCTTGTTGAGGGTACCCGTCTGCGAGATGAGACCGAGGCCGGGAACGTCGCGCCAGGTATAGGCGAGCGAGTCGCCCTCCAACGCCAGCACGATGGTGCCGGGGACACAACCGCCCTCGTTCTGGCCCAGGGCGAAGGTCAGCCGGGCCTCCTCCACCTCGGTCAGGGTGATGGTGCCCCGGCAGTCGTCGTCGCCGTCGCGTTCGCGCCACCTGGCGGTGGACTCGCCCTCCTTCAACTCCACCGTGTTCTCGTTGTCGTCAGGGTCCATCGGGTTGGTGCTGGTGGTACGGCCCGTCCAGACGCCCTCGAAGCGGGCCGGGATCCGCAGACCCTGGCCCGGCGAAGGCTCGGACCCGGTGGGTGTAGCGCCGGCGGAGGCGGTGCTTGATCCGTCCGGTGACGGGCTGTCCGACGGCCCGGTCGGGGACGGCGTGCCGGCGGGCGGCGACTGCGTGGGAGGGGCGGCCGTGGGCGAGCGGTCGCCCTCCGCGAGCGGGGGGTGTATGAACAGGGCCGTGGTGGTGGCCGCGGCGGCGGCGACCACGACCGCCACCGCGCCGAGCAGCAGACCACGTCTGCGGGCGCGCCGCGTCTCGCCCGTGGTCTCCGCGCTGCTGAGCGGTCCCGTGGGGCCGGTGCGCGATGACGGGCCGGCGGAAGGTGCTCCCGAGCCCGCGGGCCCCGTGGGCGGTCCGGCCGGGTGGCCGGGGGTGACCAGGGACACCATGAGCTGCTGCGCCGAGGGACGGTGCGCGGGGTCCTTGGACAGGCAGGACGCGATCACCCCGCGCAGGCGCGGCGGCAACGGCGACAGGTCCGGCTCCGCGTGCAGCACCCGGTGCAGCACGGCGGGGACGGTGTCGGCCCCGAACGGGCTCGTTCCCGTGGCCGCGTACACCATGGAGGCGGCCCACGCGAAGACGTCGGAGGCCGGAGCCGCGGGAGTGCCGTTGATCTGCTCGGGCGCCAGGTAGGCGGGCGTGCCGATCAGGCCGGAGGTGATGGTCGCCGTCCCCTCCGCCCTGGCGATGCCGAAGTCGACCACCCTGGGCCCGTCGGGGCCGAGCAGCACGTTGGACGGCTTGAAGTCGCGGTGCACGATCCCGGCCGCGTGGATGGCGGCCAGCGCCGTGGCCGTGCCCACCACCAGGCGCTCCAGGTCGCCGCCCCGCAGCGGGCCGCGCTCGCGCACCCGGTCGGACAGCGAGGGGCCTTCCACGTATTCGCTCACCACGTAGGGCCGCGGCCCGCCGGTGGAGACGTCGAGCACCCGGGCCGTGCAGAAGGAGGCGATGCCCGCCAGCGCGTCGAGCTCCCGCGCGAGCCTGGCCCTGGTCTCGGTGTCGCCGGTGTTGAGCAGCTTGACCGCGACCTGTTCGCCGGAGGGGGAACGGGCGAGGTAGACCACGCCCTGCCCGCCCTCGCCGAGCCTGCAGTCCAGGCGGTAATCGCCCAGCGACGCCGGGTCGTCTGGTGTCAGGGGGGTCACCATGGGCGATACGTTACCGTCGTCACACACACGGCAAAGAGCCCATCATCATGCAGATGCCAAGATCCACCGGTACTTTAGACCGTTGGGTCAATTCACTCCTTACGCGGAGGTATCAGGGGAAGTGTCGAAGATCACGTTCCGCGAAAGGACGCGGTACTGGTTCGACAACACCATGTCCAGAGGGACGGCATCGCTGATCGGCTGGCTGGCCCTGGTGTCGGTCGCGCTCCTCGTCGTGGTCACGGTGCTGACGCTCTGGCTCGCGCCCAACGAGCCGGAGGGCGTGACCGGTCCCGGACACGTGCTCTGGGTCGCGCTCATGCACGCGCTCAGCCCCGGCAAGATCTCCAGCGACGAAGGCTCGACGGCTTACATGACGGTGATGTTCGTCGGCTCGCTCGGCGGCATCTTTATCGTCAGCATGCTCGTCGGCCTGCTCTCCAACGGGCTCAAGCAGAAGGTCGACCGCCTGCGCAGGGGCCGCTCCCGGATCGTCGAGTCCGGCCACACGGTGGTGCTCGGCTGGTCCGACCAGATCTTCACGATCGTGGCCGAGCTGGCCAAGGCGCAGGCGAGCCAGCGCAACTCGGTGATCGCCATCCTGGCGGAACGTGACAAACTGGAGATGGAGGAGCAGATCCGCGAGCAGGCCGGCGACCTGGGCAAGACGCGCATCGTCTGCCGCACCGGGCGGCCCACCGAGCCGCACGACCTCGACCTGATGAACCTCGCGGCGGCCCGGTCGGTCGTCGTGCTCTCGCCCGAGCGTGAGGACCCCGACGCCCACGTCATCAAGATCCTGCTCGCGCTGGCCAAGCGCGATGGCGTGCACCCGCCGGCCGTCGCGGCACTGACCTCCAGCCGCAACATCGCCGCCGCCCGCCTGGCCGGCGGCCAGGAGGTGCACCTGGTCGACTCCGACGACACCGCGTCCCGGCTCATCGTGCAGTCCTCGCGCCAGTCCGGCATGTCCGTGGTGTGCATGGACCTGCTCAACTTCGACGGCGGCGAGATCTACCTGCGCACCCCGAAGAAGCTCGTCGGCGTCACGTACGGCGAGGCGCTGCACGCCTACCAGACCGCCTCCGTGATCGGCCTGCGCCGGCCGTCCGGCGTCGTGCTGAACCCGCCGGGCGACACCGTCATCGACGCCGACGACCAGGTCATCGTCATCGCCCACGACGACTCCCACGTCCGCCTGGCGGCCGGCATGCCGTCCGTCGAGGACGGCGCCATCGTCGAGTCGGAGCGCACGCCCGCCGAACCGGAGCGCACGCTGCTGCTCAACTGGAACGGCAGGGCCGAGCAGATCGTCCGCTACCTCGACGGCTACGTCGCCCGCGGCGCCGTCCTGGAGATCGCCGCCGACCACCCCAAGGCCGGCACCGGCCTGGCCGGCCTGCGCAACCTCACCGTCAACGTCAAGGACTGCGACACCACCGACCGCTTCGCCCTCGAATCGCTCGGCGTCGGCCTCTTCCAGCATGTCATCGTGCTCAGCGACGACCGTTTCGACCCGCACCACTCCGACACGCGCACGCTCATGACGCTGCTGCAGCTCCGCGACATGCAGAGCGCGCTCGGCGAGCACTACTCGATCGTCAGCGAGATGCACGACGAGAACAACCGCTCCCTGGCCGAGGTCACCGAGGCCGACGACATCGTCATCAGCGACACCGTCATCGGCCTGCTCCTCGCCCAGCTCGCCGAGAACCGGCACCTGGCCGACGTGTTCGGCTACCTGTTCGACTCACGCGGGTCGGAGATCTACCCGCGCCCCGCCGGCTCCTACGTGAAGACGGGGGCGAAGGTGTCGTTCTCCACGGTCGTGGAGTCCGCCCGGCGCAGGGGCGAGACGGCCATCGGCTACCGCAAGAACACGGCGAGGAACGATCCGCCGCACTACGGCATCGTCCTCAACCCGGACAAGACCGAGCCCATCGTCCTGGAGGAGGCGGACTCGGTGATCGTCCTCGCCGAACGCTGACCCCCGCGCCCTGGTGGGTTAGCGTGTGCCCGTGAGGACCATTGACTGGGTGGACGGCGCGGTCGAGCTCGTGGACCAGACGCTGCTGCCCGACAAGTGCGTGTTGCTGCGCATCCACACCGTGGACGAGCTCGTCGACGCCATCGGGCGGCTGGCCGTGCGCGGCGCCCCCGCGCTCGGCGTGGCCGGGGCGCTGGGTGTCGTGCTGGCCGGCGGCGACCCCGGCCAGATCGCCAGGCTGCGCGCCGCCAGGCCGACCGCGGTCAACCTCGCGTGGGGGGTCGACAAGGTCGCCGCGCACCTGCCGGAGGGCCGCGATGCGGTGCTCGCCGCCGCGCTGCGCGTCCGCGACGCCGACATCGCCGCCTGCCGGTCCATGGGGGAGCGCGGCGCCGACCTCCTCGACGGCGACCGGCTGCGGATCATGACCGTCTGCAACACCGGCGGGCTCGCCGCCGTCGAACGCGGCACCGCGCTCGGCGTCGTCCAGACGCTGCACGAGCGCGGGCGGCTGGCCGAGGTGCTGGCGCTGGAGACCCGGCCGCTGCTGCAGGGCGCCCGCCTCACCACCTGGGAGCTGGCCAGGATGGGCGCGCCGCACCGGCTCATCGCCGACTCCGCGGGCCCCTACCTGCTGGCCAAGGGCGAGGTGGACGCCGTGCTCATCGGCGCCGACCGCATCGCCGCCAACGGTGACACCGCCAACAAGATCGGCTCGTACGCGCTCGCGCTCGGAGCGGAACGCGCCGGGGTGCCGTTCGTGGTGGTCGCGCCCGAGTCCACGATCGACCAGAACACCCCGTCCGGTGAGCAGATCGCGATCGAGGACCGGGGCGAGGACGAGATCGTGGCCATCAGAGGGGTGCGCGTGGCACCGGAGGGCACGCGCGCGGTGAACCCGGCGTTCGACGTGACACCGCACGACCTCATCACCGCGATCGTGACGGACCAGCGGGTGATCCGCCCCTGACCAAATCCCCCATCTCCAGGACCTGTCCGCGCCACCCGCGTTACGCTCGGTCGTCACCGACAGCGACCCCCGGAGCTCACCTGTGGCCATCGACCTGGTATCAAGGCGCGACTGGAACGCTCGCGCGCCACGCGGCGACTACACGCAGCTCGACTCCACCAAGGGTGTGAAGGTCCACTACACGGGTGGCAGGGTCGACCCCGGCATCGCCTCCGACCACAACGCCTGCACGGCCTTGGTGCGTTCCATTCAAGGTCACCACATGGACGGCAACGGCTGGATCGACATCGGCTACTGCGTGGACGAGAAGACCGAGATCCTCACCCGTCAGGGGTGGAGGTCCTACCGTGAGCTGCGTCCCGGCGACATCGCGCTGACGCTCGACCACGGCACCGGCATGTCGGAGTGGCAGCCCGTGGTCGAGGTGTGCGTGTTCCCCGCGCGGGAGCGGGAGATGATCCGGATGGAAGGCGCCGGCCACTCCTCGTTGACCACGCCCCATCACCGCTGGCCGGTGGAGCGCCGCCGCCGCGGCCCCGGCCCCGTACGGTGGAGGGGGCCGGGCGCGAAGTGGCTTCCCGCCGGGAGGACGGGCCGGACGGTCACCCTTCGTGAGCGCCTGTGGGTGACCACCGAGACCATCGGCCACGACGACCGCATCGCGATCGCGGCTCCCTGCGCCGACCTGCCGGCCGAGCCGAAATGGTCGGACGCCTTCGTGGAACTGGCCGCGTGGTTCTGGACGGCGGGGGTCGTCGAGCGCACCCCTTCTCAGGGCGGCGTCGCGATCCACCGGCCGCCGGACGACGAAGCGCATCTCGCGCGCATCCGTGCTGCGCTCCACGGGGTCTTCGGCCCTCCCGCCGATCGGCTCCGCCGGCGGGGGAGCGATGGTCCCCGATGGCGGGAGACGACCACGGGCGATCGTGTCGCGTTCCGTCTCCCGGCCGGCGCGGGCCTGCGGCTGCATGAGGTGGCACCCGGCAGGGTGCCCGCGCTCGACTTCCTGCTCTCCCTGTCGGGGGCGCAGCTCGCCCTGTTCGTGGAGACCTCCCTGGCGGCGGGTGACGCCGGGCCCGATGGGCTCGTGCGGACGGACCGGGCGGCGGCGGAGGCCTTCATGGTCGCCGTGCTGCTGTCAGGGTCGGGGGCGTCGCTGCACCGCGTGCCGCCGGTCGGTGACACGGAGACGGGTGGGTGGATGGTCTCCGTCGGCAGTCGGCGGCACGTCGTGCCGCGGCCGGCCGCACAGCGCGGCGACGCCGGCCTCACCATCAGGAAGGAGACGTACCACGGCCAGATCTGGTGTCCCAGGACCGAGAACCAGAGCTGGCTGGCACGCAGAGACGGGACCGTCTACTTCACCGGCAACACCATGATCGCCTGCCCGCACCGGAAGGTGTTCCAGGGGCGCGGGCCGCATCATCTGCCCGCCGCCAACGGCCCGGGGCTCAACTCCGGCCACTACGCCGTGCTCGGGCTGGTGGGCAACACGGGGCTCGTGCAGCCGCCCGACGGCGTCCTGCACGCGATCGTCGACGCGATCGAGCACCTGCGCGGACGCGGCCGCGCGGGCAAGGAGATCAAGGGGCACCGCGACGGCTACGCCACCGACTGTCCCGGTGACCCGCTCTACGCCTGGGTCAGGCGTGGCGCCCCGCGTCCCGGCACGCCCGCGCCGCCGGCACCCTCGACGCCGCCGTTCCCCGGGCGGCTGCTGAGGTACCCTCCGGTGACGCGCGGTGAGGACGTGCGGACGTGGCAGGCGCAGATGCGCAGGCGCGGCTGGGACATCGACGTGGACGGCGCGTACGGTGCTGAGTCGCGCGATGTGTGCCGCAGATTCCAGCGCGTGCAGGAAGTCGACGACGACGGGATCGTGGGCCCGATCACGTGGCGGCTGACGTGGGAGGCCCCGACCAGCTGATCCCGCGTAGGGGTGGACCCTGGGTTACTGGGTTCGCGGCCTTCCGCCTACTATCCGAACATGGAACTGGCAGCGGGGTTCGCGCCCGTGTCGCGCGACGACTGGCGGGCGCTGGCGGTGGCGGTCCTGCGCAAATCCGGGATCGAGGCGGACTCTCCCGAGGAGGCGCTGTCGACCCTGACCTACGACGGGGTGTCGGTCGCGCCGCTCTACGACGCCGGTGACCTGCCTGGGGATCCGGGGCTGCCAGGCGCGGCCCCTTACGTCCGCGGGGCCAGGGCCGTGCCCGGATGGGACGTGCGGCAGCGGCACACCGTGGCCGACCCCGAGGCCGTGCTGGCCGACCTGGAGAGCGGTGTCACCTCGCTGTGGCTGGTCGCCGGGCCCGGCGCCATCCCGGTGGGCGAGCTCGGCACGGTGCTGAAGGACGTCTACCTCGACCTGGCCCCTGTCGTGCTGGAGGCCGGCGAGCTCGCCGCGGAGGCCGCCGAGGCGCTGTTCGGCCTGGCCGCGGCCCGCGGCACCACGCTGAGCGGCAACCTGGGGGCCTCCGGTGCGCTCGGGGCCGGGCTGGCGCGCCGCTGCGTCGCCGGCTTCCCCGGGCTGCGGGCCGTCGTCGTGGACGCGACGCCCTACCATGACGCCGGCGCGAGCGACGCCGAGGAGCTGGGTTGCTCGATGGCGCAGGGCGTCGCGGAGCTGCGGGCGCTCACCGGCGGCGGGCTCTCTGTCGAGCAAGCGCTTGGGCAGATCGAGTTCCGGTACGCCGCCACCGCCGACCAGTTCGCCACCATCGCCAAGCTGCGCGCGGCGCGCCGGCTCTGGGCCAGGGTCGCCGAGGTCTGCGGCGCCGCCGAGTACGGAGGCCAGGCGCAGCACGCCGTGACGAGCGCGGCCATGATGACCGCCCGCGACCCCTGGGTGAACATGCTGCGCACCACGCTCGCCTGCTTCGCCGCCGGCGTGGGCGGAGCCGAGGCGGTCACGGTGCGGCCGTTCGACGCCCGCCTCCGGCTGCCGGACGCCTTCTCCCGCCGTATCGCCCGCAACACGCAGGCGCTGCTGCTGGAGGAGTCGGGTGTGGGACGGGTGATCGACCCCGCCGGCGGCTCCTGGTACGTCGAACGCCGCACCGCCGACCTGGCCGAGCGGGCGTGGGACTGGTTCCAGGAGATCGAGACCTCCGGGGGGATCGTGGCGGGGGCCGGGCTGGTGTCCGATCGTATCGCCGCCACCCGTGCCCGCCGCGCCGACGACGTCGCCCACCGGCGCCACCCGATCACGGGCGTGAGCGAATACCCCGACATCCGCGAGAAACCCCTCCGCCCTGCCCCGGCCACCGGCACACCCCCGCAGGAGACGCCTGACGACGTCCGGAGGGACGAGCCGGCGGAAGGGACCGGTCCTCCGGTCGCGCCACGGGCGGGCCGCTCTCCGGAGCCGCCGGAGGCGAGCGGGAGCGCGGGGCAGCCGCGGGTGCGCTACGCCGAGCCGTTCGAGGAGCTGCGCGATCTGGCCGACGCGCAGGCCGAGCGCCCCAAGGTGTTCCTCGCCACCATCGGCCCCGTGGCCGCCCACACCGCCAGGGCCGCGTTCGCGGCGAACCTCTTCCAGGCGGGCGGCCTGGAGACCGAGACCGCGGGCCCGGGAACCGATCCCGAGCAGATCGCCACCGCCTTCGCCGTCAGCGGCACGACGGTCGCCTGCCTGTGCTCGAGCGACAAGCTGTACACCCAGCACGCCGCGGCTGTCGCCACCGCCCTGCGCAAGGCGGGGGCGAAGAAGGTGTGGCTGGCGGGGAAGGGAGACTACGACGGCGTGGACGCCACCCTCCACGCGGGCTGTGACGCGCTGGCCGTGCTCCGCACGACCTTCGACGACCTGGAGGTGACCCGATGATCCCGGACTTCTCCGGCATCCCGCTCAACGGCGGTCCCAAGCCGGGGACCAACGCCCCCGAGCCGGCGGGCCAGGTGTGGGAGACGCCCGAGGGCATCGAGGTCAAGCCGCTCTACACCGCCGGCGACCTCGACGGTCTCGACTTCCTGCGCACCTATCCCGGCGCGGCCCCCTACCTGCGCGGCCCGTACCCCACGATGTACGTCAACCAGCCGTGGACGGTCCGCCAGTACGCGGGCTTCTCCACGGCAGAGGACTCCAACGCCTTCTACCGGCGCAACCTCGCCGCCGGGCAGAAGGGCCTGTCGGTCGCGTTCGACCTGGCCACGCACCGCGGCTACGACTCCGACCACCCCCGCGTCGCCGGGGACGTGGGCATGGCGGGGGTGGCGATCGACTCCATCTACGACATGCGGCAGCTGTTCGACGGGATCCCGCTCGACCGCATGTCCGTGTCCATGACCATGAACGGTGCCGTGCTGCCCGTTCTCGCGCTGTACATCGTGGCGGCCGAGGAGCAGGGCGTCGCGCCGGAGCAGCTCGCGGGGACGATCCAGAACGACATCCTCAAAGAATTCATGGTCCGCAACACCTACATTTATCCCCCGGCACCATCGATGCGGATTATTTCGGATATTTTCGCGTATACGAGCGATAAGATGCCGAAATTCAATTCGATCAGCATTTCCGGCTACCACATCCAGGAGGCCGGCGCCACGCTCGACCTCGAGCTGGCCTACACGCTGGCCGACGGCGTCGAATACCTGCGGGCCGGGGTCGCCGCGGGCATGGACATCGACCGGTTCGCGCCGCGGTTGTCGTTCTTCTGGTGCATCGGCATGAACTTCTTCATGGAGGTCGCCAAGCTGCGGGCCGCCCGGCTGTTGTGGGCCAAGCTCGTTTCCGGATTCAACGCGAAAAATCCGAAATCGCTGAGCCTCCGTACGCACAGCCAGACCTCCGGCTGGTCCCTGACCGCGCAAGACGTGTTCAACAACGTCGCCCGCACCTGCGTCGAGGCCATGGCCGCCACCCAGGGCCACACCCAGTCGCTGCACACCAACGCCCTGGACGAGGCCCTCGCCCTGCCCACCGACTTCTCCGCCCGCATCGCCCGCAACACCCAGCTCCTCCTCCAGCAGGAGTCGGGAACCACGCAGGTGATCGACCCCTGGGGCGGCTCCTACTACGTCGAACGCCTCACCCACGACCTCGCCGAACGCGCATGGGAGCACATCCAGGAGGTCGAGGCCGCCGGTGGCATGGCCAGGGCCATCGAGGCGGGCCTGCCCAAGCTGCGCATCGAGGAGGCGGCCGCCCGCACCCAGGCCCGCATCGACTCGGGTCGCCAGCCCGTCATCGGCGTGAACAAATACCGCGCGACCGGTGACGAGGACATCGAGGTGCTCAAGGTCGACAACAGCTCCGTACGCGCCCAGCAGCTCGACAAGCTCGCCAGGCTCCGTGCCGAGCGCCACGAGCCCGATGTGCAGCACGCGCTCAACGCGCTCACCAAGGCCGCCGACAACCCGGCGCCCGATCCGAAGCACAGCCTGGAGCACAACCTGCTCAAGCTGGCCGTCGACGCCGCCCGCGCGAAGGCCACGGTCGGCGAGATCTCCGA
Organism: Nonomuraea diastatica; assembly: GCF_004349015.1. Taxonomy (NCBI): domain Bacteria; kingdom Bacillati; phylum Actinomycetota; class Actinomycetes; order Streptosporangiales; family Streptosporangiaceae; genus Nonomuraea; species Nonomuraea diastatica. Next base: position 14,752 of record NZ_SMKP01000053.1, on the reverse strand, counting down.
CGCGCTGGAGCGGGTCTTCGGCCGGCACGCCGAGCAGGTCCGTACCATCTCAGGGGTGTACCGCGACGAGTCAGGCCCCTCAGCCGCCATCGAACGCGTCCGCCAGGCCTGCGCCGACTTCGAACGCGCCGAAGGGCGCCGCCCGCGCATCCTGGTCGCCAAGATGGGCCAGGACGGTCACGACCGCGGCCAGAAGGTCATCGCCACGGCCTTCGCCGACCTGGGCTTCGACGTCGACGTCGGCCCGCTGTTCCAGACGCCGGAAGAGGTCGCCAGGCAGGCGGTCGAGGCCGACGTGCACATCGTGGGCGTGTCGTCGCTGGCCGCCGGCCACCTCACGCTGGTGCCCGCGCTGCGCAAGGCGCTGGCCGACCACGACGCCGGCGAGACCATGATCGTGGTCGGCGGCGTCATCCCGCCGGACGACCACGACGCGCTGCGGGCCGCCGGCGCCGCCGCGATCTTCCCGCCCGGCACCGTGATCGCCGACGCCGCCCTCGACCTCATCGACCAGCTGAGGAGGCGTCCATAGGGCTACTGAGGGCACATGGTGACGGAGACGGTCCGCTGGGTGGTGAGGGGAGAGGTGATCCGCAACGTGACCTTGTGGACGCCCCCCGAGCTCGTGAGGCTGCGCGGCGCGGCCAGATAGCGCCGGCCGTTCCGCGAGATCCCCGCCGTCGCGCGGCCTATGGCGGAGCCGTCGACGTACCAGGTGTAGGCGAAGTTCACCGCCTCGCCGGTCCGCTCGACCAGCGCCTGGAGCGTCGCCTCGCCGCCGGCCCAGCAGTCGCCGTTCCTGGCGCCCCCGGCCCGTACGTAGACCAGCCTCAACCGGCCTTTCGTGGCGCGGCCGGTGCCGGTCGAGTCGTCGGGCTCGGGCGTGGTCGTACGGCTGCGCCTAGGCCGCTCGGCCCTGGTGGCGGACGGAGAGGCCGTCGGCGCGTCGCTGACGACGGCGAGTTTCGTGGTCTTGGGGGTGGGCGTGGTGGGGGTCAGCCAGACGATGGCGCCGCCGAGAGCGAGCACGCACACACCGGAGACGGAGGCGATGATCACCTTCTTCGCCCGGCGTCGCTTCCTCGGCGGGCGAGCCGCGGGTGTTCCCTCGCCGCCGACCAGGGCGTCGACGAGCGCCGAGGACTGCGGCGTCGGCACCGAGTGCGTCGACTCGGGCGCATGAGGGGGCACCGAGGCATGCGGCTGAGACTCGAACGGCGCCGAATCCAGCCCCTGCTTCGCGGCGAACGGCGCGGGCGGCTCCGACCACGCCGGCACCTCAGGCGCCTGCCCGCCGTAACGGTCCTGCCCCTCGTCCTGCGTCCCGGGTCCGGACGGTGCTTCGTATGTCCTGGGTCCGGACGGTGCTTCGTATGTCCCGGGTCCGGACGGTGCTTCGTATGTCCCGGGTCCGGACGGTGTCTCATATGTCCCGGGTCCGGACGGTGTCTCATATGTCCCGGGTCCGGACGGTGCCCCGAACCCGGCCGGGGACCCGTGCGGCGTTTCCTGCCCGAACGCCGGCTGCGTGCCGTGCCAGGGCGTGGACTCGACCGGCGACGACAGATCGAACAGCGCCTGGAGCGGCGAGCCATCCTGCGCCGGGCCATCCTGCGCCGGGCCTGCCTGCGCCGGGCCTGCCTGCGCCGGGCCTGCCTGCGCCGGGTTTCCCTGTGCTGGGCCTGCCTGCGGATCCCGAACCTCGCGGCCGGACCCGTGCGGGCCGCCGCCCGGCTGGTAATCGGGCGACGGGTACGCGGCCTGCCCGGCTCCATGGTGAGACGCGGCGTCACCGGGAGCCCCGCCCTGCTGCGGCGGTCTGGTCCTGCGCCTGGGCAGGGGCTCGCCGACGACCCTGCCCAGGGGCGGGGGCCCGCCGGCGGCGCTGCCGAGGGGCGGGGACGCTTCCTGATCGAGGGTCTGGTCGGCGGTCTGCTGCCAGGCAGCGGAGTCGGCCGTCTCGAGCCGGGGCTGACCGGGCGTCTCCGGCCACGGCTGGCCGGGCGTGTCGGGCCAGGCCGCTGGGCCGGGAGCTTGCTGCGGGGGCTGTTCGCCACCGGGCCCCGCCGCGGGCTCGGCGGCAGCCGGTTCCGGTGTCTGCTCCCAGAGCCAGTCGGGGGTGTCGTTCCTGGCCGGCTGGCTGGTGGTCTCATGCGCTGGGGTCTGGTACGGCGCGTCGTACGCGGGCGCCTGCTGCGAGCCGTCCGTCTCCGGAGAAGGTGCGCCGCCCTGCCCGGAGCCGGCCTGCTTGGAGAGGGCGCTGTGAGGGGAGGCGGTGCCGTGGACGGCAGGAGCTTTGTGAGGAGAGGCGGCGCCTTGAGGGGCAGGGGCCCTGTGAGGGGAGGTGGCGCCTTGAGAGGAGGCGGCGCCCTGGTGAGAAGCGGGCCCCCGCGGGGAGGACGTGGCTTGCGCGGACGGGGCGGCCTGCGTCGGGGGCGTGCCCTTGCGCTGGGGCGCGGTCAGGTGGAGCAGGACGTCGCGCATCGCGGGGCGGGCCGCCGGGTCCTTGGCCAGGCACACCGGCACGACCTCGCGCAGCGGCCGCGGCAGCTGGCCGATCCGCGGCTCCTCGTTCACGATGCGGTTGATCACCACGGGCAGCGAGTCGTCCCCGAACGGCGGCACCCCCGTGGCCGCGAACACGATCACCGACGCCCACGCGAACACGTCGGCGGGCGCGCCCACCGGCTTGCCCGCGAGCTGCTCGGGGGCCATGTACGCAGGCGTGCCCACGATGGTGCTGGTCGCCTTCATGCCCGAGCCGAGCGCCGCCGCGATGCCGAAGTCCACCACCCGCGGCCCCTCGGGCCCGAGCAGCACGTTGGCCGGTTTGAAGTCCCCGTGGAGTACGCCCGCCTGGTGGATCGCGTCCAGCGCGGTCGCGGTCGCCACGGCGAGCCGCTGCAGCTCCACGCCGGTGTGCCGGCCTGCCTGCTGGAGCGAGCGCCCGTCCACGTACTCGGCCACGATGTACGCCCTGCCGCTGGTCGACGCGTCGAGCACGCGCGCGATGCAGAAGGGCTCGACCATGCGCGCGGTGGCGATGTCCTTGACCAGCCGGCCGCCCATGACGATGCCCTCGCGCAGCGCCTTGACGGCGACGGGGGTTCCGTTGCGTGCCTGGCCGAGGTAGACGACGCCGTGGCCGCCCGCGCCGAGCCGCCCGACCAGCCGGTACGGCCCCACCGCTGCCGGGTCGCCCTCGTGAAGGGGTTCGACGTTGGGCATGAGGGGAGTGACTCCTGTGACGGCTGAGATCAGAACTCCAGCACCCTACTGGCAAATGTCAAGCCTTGTAAGACATTAGGCTGATCAACTGGGAAGAAAGGGGTAAGTCGGGTGCACTCGCTGGAGGACTACGCCCGCGGCGTACGCGCCGGCTCGCGTACGTGGATCGGCCGGGCGATCACGCTCGTCGAGTCGACCAGAGCCGATCACATGACCCTGGCCCAGCAGCTTCTCGTCGAGCTGACTCCGCAGTCCGGGCACGCGCGCAGGCTGGGTGTCTCCGGCGTGCCCGGCGTGGGCAAGTCGACGTTCATCGACGCCTTCGGCACCATGCTCACCGAGCAGGGCCACAAGGTGGCGGTGCTGGCCGTGGACCCTTCCTCCACCAGGACGGGCGGCAGCATTCTCGGCGACAAGACCCGCATGGCCCGCCTGTCGGCCGACCCCTCCGCCTTCATCCGCCCCTCGCCCACGTCCGGCACCCTCGGCGGCGTCGCCAAGGCGACCAGGGAGGCCATGGTGGTCGTGGAGGCGGCCGGGTTCGACGTCGTGCTGGTCGAGACGGTCGGGGTCGGCCAGTCGGAGACCGCCGTGGCCGACATGGTCGACACGTTCCTGCTGCTCACGCTGGCGCGGACCGGCGACCAGCTCCAGGGGATCAAGAAGGGCGTGCTGGAGCTGGCCGACGTGATCGCGGTCAACAAGGCCGACGGCGACCACGAGCTGGCGGCCAGGAAGGCCGCGCGCGAGCTGGCGGGAGCGCTGCGGATGCTCCGCTCCGACTCGCCGCCGCCGCCCGTGCTGACCTGCAGCGGCCTGACCGGTGACGGGCTGGACAAACTCTGGCGGCAGGTCCTGGCTCACGAGCAGGCGATCGACCTGCCCGCCAAGCGCCGCCGGCAGCTCGTGCGGTGGACCTGGACCCTGGTGCGGGACCGGCTGCTGGCGGAGCTGCGCCACGATCCCGGCGTCGCGGCGATCACCGAGGAGGTGGAGCGCGACGTCCTCGCGGGCGACCTCACCCCCGCGCTCGCGGCCGACCGCCTCCTCTCGGTGTTCAAGCGCCCCTGATCTCTGAAGGCCGGGCGCGGCGGCTAGGCTGCTCACGATGGACGTCAAGGCCCTGCTGAGTGCCCACCCCGCCTGGCTCGCCCACCTCGAGACCCTGGGCGGCATCGACCTCGCCCTCCCCGATGACCTGCCGTCCGAGCTGCTGCGTCTCGCCGTGCCGCACGAGGACGTCAACGCCGTGCTCGCCGCCCGCCCCGAGCCGGGCAGCCCGCAGTGGTGGCTGGCCGAGCGGTGCGCGCACTCGCTGGTGTCCACGATGGGTGACCTGGACGACCCGCCGCCGTTCCAGCCCCTGCCCGAGCTGGGGCCGTACTTCTACGTGTACGTCTTCCTCGCCGCCCTCCCGCACACCCGCCGCTACCACCGCGAGCTGGGCATCCCGGAGGAGGTGTCCTGGGCGACGTTCGCCGACCTGGGGCGCAACATGGCCGTGCACCGCAAGCGTCACGGCACCGGCGGTCTGCACGCGCCCCACTGGTTCATGTTGCACGCCCGCGGGATCCTCTACGCTCTGGGCCGGCTCCAGTTCAACCGGGGCACGGCGGGCTCGCGGACCGCCGCGGCCATCGAGGAGGCGGGTGTCCCGGTAGGGCCGCGGCGGCTGGCCCTCGAGGTGCACGTCCCCGACTTGTACGGCCCGCTCACCCCCGAGGCGTGCGACGCGTCGTTCGATCGGGCCAGGCGGTTCTTCCCCCGGCACTTCCCGCAGGAGGACTACCAGGTCATGACGTGCGGATCGTGGCTGCTGGACGAGCAGCTCGCCCGCCACCTGCCGGCCGAATCCAACATCCTCGCCTTCCAGCGGCGCTTCCACCCGCTCCACAGGTTCGACAACGCCGAGACGGTGCCGTTCGTGTTCGGCGTGGACGCCGCCGACCCGGCCCGCCTGCCGCGCCGTACGCGCCTGGAGAGGGCCGTCGCCGACCACCTCGCCTCCGGCGGCACCTGGTACGGCCGCATCGGCTGGCTGCGTTTCTGACGCCGGCCCGGCGGCGCGAACGGCGTCATGGACGCTGCCCGGGCCGGGGCTCTGACGTGGCGGATCGCGACGGCCTCGACCGGTGATGAGCCATGCCGCCGCTGCCCTGCGTGCACCTTTCGCAACACCTTGTTAACATTGCCCCCCAAGTCGTACATCGTGTAGTGGGAGCAGGTGTGATAGGGGACGAAGTGCCACGTATCCATCATTTGTCGGCGATCAGAGCGCTGGGCGACGCTCTCACTGGCGACAGCGACGGCACCTCTCCGGCGTCACACCTGTACGACGCCGGAAGCATGCCCCCGAACATGCGCATCGGAGCGTTCGCCATGGGCGTGCTCGGGCTCCCGCTCGCGCTCGTACACGACAAGATCGTCGGCGATGCCGAGAGCGCGGTCACGTACGCCATCGCCGGACTGCACGAGCACCGGGACAGGCTGCACGGGGTCGCCGGCAACATCGAGATCGCGGACAAAAGGAACGAAGAGTATGTCCGACGCATTTAAGATCCCCGCCCCCGACGCGAGCTCCAGCACGTGGATGCCCTTCGACCAGGCCGACCTCAGAGACATGCAGTACGCCACCCTCGCCATGTTGGCGTACGGCGCGGCCGTCTTCCCTCAGCTCAAAGAGACCGTGGTCATGACAGGGCTGACGGTGCCGAGCGACCCGCACGAGCTGCACAGGGTGGCGGACGGCTGGAGCTCCTTCGCCGGCAGCGTCTACGGGGCGGGCCGAACGGCGCAGCAGCTGCACGACAACGTCTCGCCGGCCAGTTGGCAGGCGCCGGAGCGCGACCAGTCAGGGCAGCAGATGGCCGGCTTCGTCGTGGACTCCGACTCCGACTCCGAGTCCGCCGAGGGCCTCGCGTTCCTGCTCAGGTGCGTGGCCAACATATCGACGGTTGGCATCTACCTCAGATTCCTCCTTGCGTCCTGGTTGGTTGCGAACCTGGTGTGGGTCTCATTGCTCGGGGGACCGGCAACGAGGTTTTACACGCACCTTCAGGCGGATTGGTTGAAGTCGTGCATACAGGACTCGACCAGCAAGCTGCAGGCTTTTCTCATGCGGTGCGCAGTGCGGGCCGGCGTAGCGACCTTCGCTGCCGGCTATGCCCATTTCGGCCTCAGCGACGGCTTCGAGCCGTCATGGGCGGAGGGGCGGGAAGGCGGTACCACCGCGAACGCCTGATCCGCTCTTCGCGGGGCAGGGATGGACCCTGCCCCGCGAAGACGCCTTCAGTAACCGAGTTTCCTGCGCATCTTGTCCAGCTCACCCATGGCGTCGCTCATCATCCTGTCGAACGCCTGCTGCGCCTCGGCGACCTTCGCCAGTGCCGTGTCCGGGTCGGCCATGGCGGGACCCATGCCGCCGAACGAGTCGCCCACGATCGTGGAGACCTGGCGCTGGAGGTCGGCGTCGGCGTCATGGATGGCGGCGAGAATCGCTTCCGACATCTCCCCGACGCTCATGCGCTTCGCTCGCGGATCGATCTCGAGCCGGGTCACGCCGCCCTGCGCGGTGCATTCGACCACGATGTGGCCGTTGGCCGCCGTGGCCCGGCCGACCGCCGCTGCGGCCTCTTTCTGCGCGGCCGCGAACTCGGTCGCGCGTTGCCGGGAATCTCGCAGGAATGCCTCGACATCGATGTTGGCGAAGCTGCCAAGCGGGCTCTCCACGGGTTCCCTTCCGTTCTGTGCGGGTTGCAACCGACGGTGATAGCACAGGCCGCATCTGTTACGCGACCTTAGGCGGACGGCGCGTTGTTCGCCAAGTGTGTGCTAATTTTTGGCCATGCGGTCAGGAAATGAGTCGAGCGGTCAGAAGCGCCGCTCCTTCATCGAGGAGGCCAGGCGTGCCCAGATCGTCGCGTCCGCCGTGGAGGTGATCGCCGAGGTCGGGTTCGCCCAGGCTTCGCTGGCGCGCATCGCTCGGCACGCGGGGATCAGCAAGGGCGTCATCTCCTACCATTTCGCCGGCAAGGACGAGCTGATGGTGGAGGTCGTCGAGCGGACCTACGGCCTCATCGCCGAAACCATGGGGGCCAGGATGCAGGGCCTGACCTCGGCCAGGGAACTGCTCAGGGCCTACATTCTGGGCGTCGCCGAGCACATGCGCGGCCACCGCACCCAGCTGGCGGCGCTGGGAGAGATCTTCACCAACCTCAGGGGCGCCGACGGGCGCCTGCGCTACGGGATCAAGGCCAACGAGGAGATCTACCGGGCGCTGGAGGGGATCTATTCGCTGGGCCAGGAGAGCGGAGAGTTCCGGCACTTCGACCGCCGCGTCATGGCCATCACCCAGGCCTCCGCCATCGACAACATGTTCGCCTACTGGGTCGCCTGCCCCGACCACGACCTCGACGCGCACGCCAGGGAACTGGCCGGCATCTTCGAAAGGGCATGCAGATCATGAAAACCGAGCCCAGGGCGGCGACCCGCCTCCACGCGGTCGACAACCTGAGGGTCGTGCTGACCGTGCTGGTCGTCGCCCACCACGCGGCGATCACCTACGGAAACATCCCCCTCTGGTTCTACACCGAGCCCGCCAAGGACCCCTCAGGTGTACTGCTCGACCTCCTGGTCTCCGTCAACCAGGCGTTCTTCATGGGCTTCTTCTTCCTCATCTCCGGCTTCTTCACCCCCCGCTCCTACGACCGCAAGGGCGGCCGCGCCTTCATGCGCGACCGGCTCGTACGGCTGGGCGTCCCGCTGCTCGTCTTCCTCTTCCTGCTGCGGCCGCTGGTCAACTTCCCCGGATACGCCGAGTGGGCCGCGCCCGCGGGCATGCCGTACTGGCAGTACTACATCGGCTCCTGGGATCCGGGGCCCATGTGGTTCGCCGAGGTGCTGATCGTCTTCGCGCTGGTCTACGTGCTGTGGCGGAGCCGGCGCAGGCCGCTCGACCAGCGTTCCGTCCCGCTCACGTTCGGCTGGATCGCGCTCTTCGTCCTGGGGTTGGCGGTCGCGACGTTCCTGTGGCGGATCCCGGTGCCGACCGGCACCTACGTGCCGGTGCTCGGGCTTCCTTCGCCGCAGTGCCTGCCGCAGTACGCGGCCATGTTCGCGCTCGGGTGCGTCGCCTTCAGGCGCGGCTGGTTCGAGACGTTGCCGGCCAAGGCCGGGCTGCTCGGCCTCGTCGCGGCGGGCGTGTCGAGCGCGGTGCTGGTGCCGGCGCAGTTCATGACGGCCGGCCCTCTGTCGTCGGCGCTGACGGCCCTGTGGGAGTCCGTCTTCGCGGTCAGCATGATCATCGGGCTGACCGTGGTCTTCCGGGAGCGCTTCGGCGACCAGGGGCCCCGCGGCAGGTTCCTGTCCGACCACGCCTTCACCGTCTACATCATCCACCCCCTCGTGCTGGTCGCCCTCGGCTACGCGCTGAGCCCGATCGAGGCGATCGCGATCGCCAAGTTCGCCGTCATGCTCGTCATCGCGCTTCCGGTGTGCTGGGCGCTGGCCTACGCGGTGCGGTCGCTGCCCGGAGCTAAGCGGGTGTTGTGAGCATCTCCGGCAGCGGGGCGGCCCGGCCGCCGGCCACGCACACGTACGTGATCGTGCCGACGGCCACCAGGTCGCCTTCCCGCCGCATCGTGAACGTCATCGTGATCGACGTGGTGCCGACCCTGGCCGGCTCGCTCTCCACGGCCAGCACGTCGCCCAGGCGGGCGGGGGAGTGGTGCTCGCAGCCGCTCGCCTTGACGACCAGGTCGGCCCCGCCCTCCCGGAGCCGCCCGTAGCCGCCCCTGGCGCCCAGCCAGTCGAGGAACGCGTCCTCGAAGAACTCGTAGTAGCGGGCCGCGTGCATCATGGCCTGGGCGTCGCAGTGCCGCGGGCGCACCGGGAGGGAGGAGATCATGCCGGCGAGGCGTAGAAGGAGTCGAGGACGTCGCCGTGGCGCTCCTCCACCACCTTGCGCCTGATCTTGAGGCTGGGGGTCAGCTCGCCCGTCTCGACGGTGAAGTCCTCCGCGAGGATCGTGAACTTCTTGACCGTCGCGTAGCTCGCCTCGACGGCGTTGACCTGATCGATCGCCTTCTCGACCTCCGCGCGCATGCGCGGGTGCCCGCACAGCTCGCGGGGGTCCGAGGGCAGCGACTCGGCCTCCGCCCACGGCCTGACGACGTCCATGTCGAGGGTGACCAGCGCCGTCACGTAGTTGCGCCGGTCGCCGTGCACGAACACGTGCGACACGTACGGGCAGGCCGCCTTGATCCGGCCCTCCAGGTAGGTCGGCGCGACGTATTTCCCGCCCGAGGTCTTGATCAGCTCCTTCTTGCGGTCGGTGATGACCAGCCGCCCGGCCTCGTCGAGCTCGCCGATGTCGCCCGTGTGCAGCCAGCCGTCCCGCAGCGCCGCCGCCGTCTCCTCCGGCAGGCCGTGGTAGCCGCGCATGATGCCGCGCCCGCCGATCAGGATCTCGCCGTCGTCGGCGATGCGCACCTCGGTGCCGGGCAACGGCTGCCCGACCGTCCCGAACCGCACCGACTCGGGCCGGTTGAGGAAGCTGCCCGCCGACGACTCGGTCAGGCCGTACCCCTCGAGGATCGTCAGGCCGGCCGCGTCGAAGAACTCGGCGATGTCCTGCGACAGCGGGGCGGCACCCGAGATGAAGAAGCGGATCCGGCCGCCGAACCGGTCGCGGAGCTTGGCGAAGACCAGGCGGTCGGCCAGGGCGTACTCGATCCTGGTGGTGATCGGGACGGAGACCCCGCGCTGGCGGGCCCGCGCGACCCTGATGCCCGTCCGCTTCGCCCAGGTGAAGATGGGCAGCTTCGCGCCGCCCTCGCGCCGCACGTTGGCCACGACCGTGTTGTGGATCTTCTCGAAGATACGCGGCGCGGCCGCCATGACCGTCGGCCGCAGCGCGCCCAGGTTGTCGGCGATCTTGTCGAGGCGGCCGTCGATCGCGGTGGGCACGCCGGCGTCGATCATCACGACCTGCAGCAGCTTGCCGAACGAGTGCGACAGCGGCAGCCACAGGAAGTGCAGGTCGGCCTCGGAGATCAGCTCGATCTCGCGCACGGCACCGGCCGCGTAGAGCCAGTTGTCGTGGGTCAGCTCCACGCCCTTGGGCCGGCCGGTGGTGCCCGAGGTGTAGATGAGCGTGGCCAGGTCGTCCTGGGCGATGGCGTCGACCATGGCGTCGTAGTCGCCGCCCGCGGGGTCCTCGCCGAGCGAGCCGAGGGTGATCACCCAGCCGTCGTCGCCCGGCGAGCCGTCGATCACCACGACGTGGGTGACGCCGGGCAGTTCCTTCCGCACGGACCTGATCTTGGCGACCTGCTCGTCGTTCTCGGCGATGACGATCGTGCTGCCCGAGTCGGTGATGACGAAGGCGGACTCGGCGGCCGTGTTGGACGGGTAGATCGTCGTCGTGGCCGCCCCCGTGGACAGGACCGCCAGGTCGGCCAGGATCCATTCGAGCCGGGTGGAGCAGAGGATCGACACGCGCGTGCCGGGCCCGGCGCCGAGCCGGGCCAGCCCCAGAGCCAGGCCGCGGACCCGCTCGCCCACCTCCCGCCAGGACAGCGAGTTCCAGCCTCCATCGGAGGGCACCCGGTACGCCTCGGCGTCTGGAGTCGCCGCGATCCTGTCGCGCAGCAAGGACGGAATGCTGGACATGCCTGACCTCCTGGAGGGTGTGTGGGGCCGACTCTAGGACCACGGCGGTGTCTCAGTCGATGGCCCTGATCGACCGTCCTCCGGGAGTGGCGGTCGCGACCATGCGCGAGGTTCGCACCTCCCAGACGCCGCAGGCGCACCTCAGGTAGGAGACCAGGCCCTCGGACGTGCGATGGGAGGAGACGACGGTCAAGGTGAGAGGGTCGTGCAGATCTGCGGAGTGCATGATTCCAACCTGGTGTAATGGCCTTATGCATTTCAACGCTTACGGCGGCAACGGAGCGGCCCTCGCGGCGGCGCTGGTCAACGCGACCGACTTCAGCCCACCGGCGGTCGAGGCGATGCTCACCGAGCACCGCCTGCTGCGCGCCGCCGTCACTTCCGGGCAGGCGGGGGAGCTGCGGGCGTGGGCACGACGGCTCGGCCCGGTGTTCGGGGAGCTCGACCAGGACACCCAGATCAGGCTGGTCAACGAGCTGCTCGACGTGACCGCGTCCAAGCCGTACGTGAGCGCCCACGACGGCCGCGAGCCCCACCTGCACTTCTTCTCGGTGGACGCCGACATCGTGGCCAGGGCGAAGGACACCACGGCCGGCGGCCTGGCCATGGCCATGTCGTTCGCCGGCGGCCGGCGGCTGGGGCGGTGCGACAGGGACGGCTGCGGTGTCGTCTACATCGACACCTCGCGCAACGGGCGCCGCCGGTTCTGCTCGCCGGCCTGCGCCAACAGGGTGAACGTGGCGGCGCACCGGGCACGGAGCCTTGCCAGGTGATTCACACGTCGCATAAACTTGCCGTCGTCTTATAGCCGATCCGTGGGGGCAGCCGACGTGAGGATCTGAGGTCGCGGGCACCGCGCCGTTCCGCCCTGTCCTGGGCTTGCGCGCACACCTGACCTCGGCGAGATCCTCGCCTCGATCACGGACTCCGTACGAGTTCCCCTGGGTTGCGCGTCTATGCGGTGATTTCCCGCCACGTCACGAAATTTCGACGTTTGTGATGGGAGCCGCCTTATGTCTTTCTCTCTTGTCATCGATCATGTCTCCTTCGCCTGGCCGGACGGCGGAAAGGTGCTCGACGGGCTCGACGCCGCGTTTCCCGCGGGACGTACGGGGCTCATCGGGCTCAACGGATCGGGTAAGTCCACCCTGATCAAGATCATCGCCGGTGAGCTGGTCCCGCAGTCCGGCTCCGTCACCGTCTCGGGAAACGTGGGATACCTGCCGCAGAGCGTGCCGCTCGCCGCCGGCCGTACCGTGTCCGACCTGCTGGAGATCAGCGCGACCCGGGCGGCGCTGCACGCCATCGAGGGCGGCGACGTCGCCGAGGAGCACTTCACCGCGGTCGGCGACGACTGGGACGTCGAGGAACGCGCGCGGGCCGAGCTCGACCGGCTCGGCCTCGGCGACGTCGGCCTGGACCGCACGGTCGGCACGCTCTCCGGCGGCGAGACCATCATGGTCGCGCTCGCCGCCCAGCTGCTGAAACGGCCCGACGTGTTGCTGCTCGACGAGCCCACCAACAACCTCGACCTCGACGCGAGGAGGCGGCTCTACGCCGCCGTGTCCGCCTGGCAGGGCGTGCTGCTGCTCGTCAGCCACGACCAGGCGCTGCTGGAACTCGTCGACCAGGTCGCCGAGCTGCGCGACGGCGCCGTGCGCATGTACGGCGGCAACCTGAGCGCCTACCAGGCGCAGGTCGCGGACGAGCAGGAGGCCGCGGAACGTACGGTGCGCACCGCGGAAGGCGAGGTGAGACGGCAGCAGCGCGAGCTCGTCGAGGCCCGCACCAGGATCGACAGGGGCCTGCGCACGGGCAGGAAGGCATTCGAGAACAAGAAGGTGCCGAAGATCGTCGCCAACGGGCTCAAACGCAAGGCTCAGGTGAGCGCGGGCAAGCAGCGCACCCTGCACCTGGAGAAGCTGGAGGAGGCCCGTGAGCGGCTGACCGAGGCCGAGCAGTCGGTGCGCGACGACGCGGAGATCCGCATCCAGTTGCCGGGCACCGAGGTGCCGGCAGGCCGTACGGTCCTGACCCTCCCGCTGGACCCGCCTCCAGCACCCGCCCCGCGAGAGGACGGCCCAGAGGACGGCCCGGAAGACAGCGCAGAGAACGGGGCGGAGGAGGTCCGCACGGCCGTGCTGGAGACCCTGGTCGTGCGCGGGCCGGAGCGCATCGCACTGCTCGGGCCGAACGGTTCGGGCAAGACCACGCTGCTCAAGCGGATCCTGGCGCACGGCGCCCACGTGCCCGTCCGCTACCTGCCGCAGCGGCTCGACCTGCTGGACGACTCGCTGAGCGTGGTGGACAACGTGCGCGCCGCCGCCCCCTCCGCCTCGGTGAACGAGGTGCGCGCCCGCCTGGCGCGCTTCCTGTTCAGGGGCGAGCGGGCCAACCAGGCGGCCGGCACGCTGTCGGGCGGCGAGCGCTTCCGCGCGACGCTGGCCGCGCTGCTGTCGGCCGAGCCGCCGCCGCAGCTGCTCCTGCTCGACGAGCCGACGAACAACCTCGACATGGCCAGCGTCGGCCGGCTCGCGCAGGCGCTGTCTGCCTACCGGGGCGCGCTCATCGTGGCCAGCCACGACATGCCGTTCCTGGAGACGCTCGGGATCACCCGCCGGCTGCATCTGGACAGGGAGGCCGGACTGGCCGAAACGTGATTGACGGCCGGGGATCAACAGGGCGATAGTGTGGCAGGTGGCAGCACCGCGGTTGATCTCCTGCGTTCTCGCCCTCACCACGCTCACGCTCGGCGCGTGCTCGGCCGGTTCGCCCTCGCCCACAGGGGGTGAGTCGAAGGTCACCGGCGTGGCCGGCGGCCAGGGCGGCGTCCCCTCGGTCAGCGGGGCCACGCCCGCCGCCCCCAGCGCGACCGCTCTCACCCCCGAGGCGTACAAGAACGAGCTCGACAACGAGCGCGAGCCCATACGCGACGCGCTCGACGCGCTGGCGGGCGCGCGCAGTCTCAAAGCCCTGGACCAGCGGCTCGGCCGCGCGGAATCAGCCCTGAGCGGGGGAGCCGACGAGCTGGCCGACCTCACCCCTCCTGAGTCCGTGCGCGCCCAGCACGACTCCTACGTCGCCGGCCTGCGCTCCGTCGCATCCGCGCTGGCCTCCACCGGCGACAAGGTCGGCGACAGGGACCTGTGCACCTCCTCGGCCGTGCTCACCGACCTCGACGACACGCTGGACCAGCTCGACGAGGCCGGAGAAGCCCTGGAGAGCGCCGGAGACTACAAGGCCGACGTCGTCGGCGTGACGGCCGGGAAGAAGCAGACCAGGAGGCTGCGCAACGGCTCGTACGTGCGCAAGGGCGCGCTCAACGGCCGCAGCTCACTGGAGATCGACAACGGCGGCGGCCGTGACGCGGTGGTCACCGCCGTGCGGGGCGGCAGCAAGGCGTTCAGCGTCTACGTGCGCAAGAACGCGACGTTCAAGGTGCGGGGCGTGCGCGACGGCACGTACAGGATCTATTTCACGCACGGCGTCGACTGGGATGGCAAGCGCAAGGCGTTCACCCGCCAGTGCAGCTTCGAGCGGTTTCAGAAAACGGTGAAGTTCAGGACGACCTACACCGCCACGCAGATCCGCTGGCACGACTGGCGGGTCACCCTGCACGCCATCTCCGGGGGCAACGCCCGCACCTCCCCGGTGGACCCGGACGACTTCCCCGGCTGAGAACCACGGACGGCGCGAGGGCCGCGCACCCGCCCGGTGCGCGGCCCTCGACGAGGCGAGCCGGCTCAGCTCGAGAACAGCATGCCCACCCAACCGCGCTGGCCCTTGTGGCCCTTGCGGCCGTAGTGGCCGCCGCCGTGGTGCGGCGCGCCCCACGCGGGGCCGGGGCCGGGGG
>NZ_SMKP01000464.1:0-513 GCF_004349015.1 Nonomuraea diastatica | reverse complement strand
GCACCAAGGGGGGTGAGACCGAGCTCGCCCGTGCCGAGGAGGTCGACTACATCGACGTGTCGCCGCGCCAGATGGTGTCGGTGGCCACGGCGATGATCCCCTTCCTCGAGCACGACGACGCCAACCGGGCGTTGATGGGCGCCAACATGATGCGCCAGTCGGTGCCGCTGCTCAGGAGCGAGGCGCCGCTGGTCGGCACCGGCATGGAATATCGCGCCGCGACCGACGCCGGCGACATGGTCAGCGCCGAGAAGGCGGGTGTGGTCGAGGAGGTCTCGGCCGACTACGTCACGGTCTTGAACGACGACGGCACGCGGACGACGTACCGTGTGGCGAAGTTCCGGCGTTCCAACATGGGCACCTCGTTCAACCAGAGGCCCATCGTTGCCGAGGGCGACCGGGTCGAGGTCAACCAGGTGATCGCCGACGGGCCGTGCACCGACCAGGGTGAGATGGCGCTCGGCAAGAACCTGCTGGTGGCGTTCATGCCCTGGGAGGGCCACAACTACGAAG
>NZ_SMKP01000463.1:0-513 GCF_004349015.1 Nonomuraea diastatica | reverse complement strand
GCACCAAGGGGGGTGAGACCGAGCTCGCCCGTGCCGAGGAGGTCGACTACATCGACGTGTCGCCGCGCCAGATGGTGTCGGTGGCCACGGCGATGATCCCCTTCCTCGAGCACGACGACGCCAACCGCGCGCTCATGGGTTCCAACATGCAGCGCCAGTCGGTGCCGCTGCTCAAGAGCGAGGCGCCGCTGGTCGGCACCGGCATGGAATATCGCGCCGCGACCGACGCCGGCGACGTCATCAGCGCCGAGAAGGCCGGCGTGGTCGAGGAGGTCTCGGCCGACTACGTCACCGTCATGAACGACGACGGCACCCGCACCACCTACCGCGTCGCCAAGTTCAAGCGCTCCAACCAGGGCACCTCGTTCAACCAGAAGCCCATCGTCGCCGAGGGCGACCGGGTCGAGGTCAACCAGGTGATCGCCGACGGGCCGTGCACCGACCAGGGTGAGATGGCGCTCGGCAAGAACCTGCTGGTGGCGTTCATGCCCTGGGAGGGCCACAACTACGAAG
>NZ_SMKP01000052.1:0-55201 GCF_004349015.1 Nonomuraea diastatica | reverse complement strand
CCCCAGATCCGCCGTTTCCTCGCCTCCAGCCTCGTTCAACCGCCAATACCCGTACGGGCCCGAGTCCAGGACCGCCGCCCGATAGTTGGAGCCGCTGCCGTACTCGTAACGGGTGCACACAGGCTCGGCACCGGGAGCGCATACCTTTGTCAGCCTGCCGGCGTCGTACTCGTATGTCCATGTCAACGCCTGGCCGTCGACGGGATCAGTGGACACACGGGTGACGTGGCTCCCGGTCCAGGTGAAGCGGAGCGACCGTCCGCCCATCGCACTCACCGTGGACAGCAACCCCGCCGCGTCATAGGCCAGGTCCTGGCTACGCCCCCGGCTGTCCGAGATCGTGCTCAGCCGCCCGTCCCCGTCGAACACGTACGAGGTGGCGGACTTGTCCATCAGTCTCCAGCCTCCGCCGACCACCTCCGCCAGCGTGACGAACATCCCCGGAGGCGGCTGAAACGTGCCATCGCCCTTCGCGCCGAAACGCAGCACCCGCCCATCCGGCTGCGTCACCAGCAACGCCGAACCGTCACGGACAACTTTCATGTCCCAGCGAGTGGACCAGCCGGTGCCGAACATCCCGTCGCCACGCGGATCGAAGGTGTTATAGGAACGCACGACCGACAGCGGAGGCCCTGCCACGGCCACTTTCACATCCGTCTTCGTGGTCGTGTAGTTCCCAGTGACCTGATCGAACTCCTGGCCATCCGGCCCTCGCGTCGCCAGCTGGGAACCCACCACCGGCTGCCGCACCCCCGTGGTGAAGGAGTCCGCATCCGACACCGTTTGAGCCAAGGTGCCACGGTCCTTGACCGTCACCTGCCAGAAGTACTGATGGCTCCACGCCAATTTGCCCGCGGGCACCCGCCAAAAGTGGGTGTCGCCCAGCACTCTGGAGGAAAAGCACCCCTTCACCATCGAGGCGTCGTCGCAGACCTTGAAGGTGTAGTCCATGCCGTTGTCGCTGGAGGCCCGCACCAGCAACAACGGCGTCAACGTGTCAGCCAGCGCCCAATCCAGCGGAAAACGGTCCTCAATCACTGGCGAGCAACACGCCGCGTCTCGCTGCTCGATACGTCGTGTCCCGCTGGGAAGCTCCCGCTCTTCCTTCCCAGCAGGAGGCTCGGTGCGAACCCGCTGCTCCAGCGGCACAGCGCCTTCCGGACGCCTACCGTCCCCGTCCGGCTCTGGCACGCCTGCGGAAGCCTGCGCCACGGATGAGGGCACCAGCGACGGCAGACCGGCCGCCGTTTCGGCCATCTGCCGGGGCATATCATCCGTTCCCCCGGTGACCGATAACTCCAGGTTCACAAGTTCCACGGCCTGAGCAGGAATGGAAATAAGCGTCAGCAACCCAGGCAGCACGGCCATGAGGATCGCGAGCACCTGCAGCCCTGATCGAGCCCATGCCCCATACACGGCTCGATGCCTCGCCCGGTCGTCCTTGCCGGGGAGCAACGCCGACTGTCTGCGAAGCGTCCTGACCCGCCTCGCCATCCTGCCCAACCGGTTCATCAACGGCCTCGATCCATGAAGGGGAGACCCAGGGCGTCACATGACGGAATCAACGCACCAGGCCGAACGTGTCGATGGCAGGATGCGACCCAGCACTCTCGATCTTGGCACCGCCAACTCTCGATCTTGTCGTGCTGATCTGATATTCAGAGGTTCCAGCTACGGAGCTCCTGGTCACGCCGTGGCGGGTTCGGCACCACCCACACTTCACGACCTGGCTCTAGGAGGGGCATGTGGAGTATCGGATCCTGGGCCCGGTGGATCTGTGGCGCGACGGACACTCGGTTTCCGTCGTCGGCCAGAAGCAGCGGACCCTCCTGGCGGTCCTTGTGCTCAACGCAAACCACGTGGTCTCTCACGACCGGCTGCTCGCCGCGCTCTGGGGGACGGACCTCCCGGCAACAGGCCGGAAGCTGCTGCACAACCACCTGTGGTCACTGCGGCGCCTGCTGAGCACTCCCGTTCATCTGTCCGGCACGCCGACGGGCTACCGGCTCCATGTGCCGCCGGGCGGTGCCGATCTCGCCATCTTCACCGCCGGGGTCCGGGCGGCACGCACGTCCCAGGCCGCCGGCGACGTTCAGCGGGCGGCGGAGCAGTTCCGCGAGGCGCTGACATTGTGGCGCGGCTCCGCGCTGGCGGGCACCCGGGACGAGCTGATGCTCACGCAGGGCGCCGCGCTTGACGAACTGCGGATCGCCGCGCTCGCCGACCGGATCGAAGCCGATCTCGCCGTTGGGCGCCATGCGGATCTGATCAGCGAGTTACGGCACCTCGTGACGGAACATCCCCTGCAGGAACGGCTGCGCGGCCACCTGATGACGGCACTCCACCGCTCAGGCCGCACCGCGGAGGCCCTTGAGGAATATCGAATCGGGCGTCACCATCTGCGTCAGGAGCTCGGGCTGGATCCGGGCCAGGAGCTGACCTCCCTGCACCAGGAGATCCTGCGTGCAGCCCCCGCGAAGACAGGCCCGTCCCCAGCCGGTGCGACGGACACGACCGCTCTTAGACGATCCGTGACACCGCGCCAGCTGCCGGCCGACATCGTCCGTTTCACCGGACGCGAGGACGACATGCATCATCTGGATCGTTTGCTGTCGGGCGAACCCGGCGCGGTGACGATGGCCGTCGTGACAGGTGCGCCGGGGATCGGCAAAACCGCGCTCGCGACGCGTTGGGGCCACCGGCACGAGGCGCGCTTCCCGGACGGGCAGCTCTACATCGACCTGCACGGCTATTCACCCGGGGAGCCTGCGACGGCCATGCAGGCCTTGCACCAGCTCCTGCACGGACTTGGCGTGGCTCAGGACGCGATCCCCCACGGAATGGGCGAGAAAGAAACGCTGTACCGGTCGTTGCTGGCCGACCGGCGGCTGCTTCTGGTGCTCGACAACGCCGCCAGGGCCGACCAGATCCGTCCCCTGCTACCCGGCGGTTCCCGCTGCAAAGTGGTGATCACGAGCCGAGATTCGTTACGCGGTCTCGTCACCACTCATGACGTGTACAGCGTGGTTCTCGACGTGCTGTCGGCCGAGGAGGCGATGACGTTACTCGCCTCGATCCTGGGCGAGGAGCGAGTGTCCCGCGAGATGGACGCCGCGAAGTCGCTGGCCCGCCTGTGCGGTCATCTGCCCCTCGCCCTCCGCCTGGCCGCGGCCCATCTCTGGGGCCAGCCGGACATGCCCATCGGCGACTTCTTGGCCGCTTTCCTCGCAGACGATCCACTGTCCGTGCTCGAGATCGAGGGCGACCCCGGTGTCGGCGTCCGGCACGCTTTCGAACTGTCGTACCAAGGGCTCACGGAAACATGCCAGCGGACGTTCAGGATGATGGGGTTGCACCCCGGCCCGAACCTCGGTGTCGACGAGCTTCTCGTCATGACGGAGGAGTCCAGGAACGACATCGACTCGGCGGTCGACGCGCTCATCAGAGCACATCTCGTCCACCGCGACGGCAATGGCCGCTACTTCCTGCACGATCTCGTGTGGCTCTTCGCGCGCGAGCTCAGCCACGCTCACGACGGCGAACAGCTCCGGCACGACGCCCTGTTCCGGCTGTTCGACTGGCTCCTGCACGCCTCAAGGGCGGCGATGGACCAGGTTTACATGTCCAGCCTCAACCACGAGCTCAAGTGCTCGCCTCCCGTACACGACGTGCCTGTGTTCGACGGGTTCGCTCCCGCCGCTGCCTGGCTGGAGCTCCGGTATCCCATGCTCATGTCCGTGATCCAGTACGCCGGGCGGCACGGCTACAACGCCCACGCCTGGCAGCTGGTGGAGACACTGGACTACTTCTTCTACCTGAGGAACCAGGTCGATGACTGGCTGGCAAGCCTCCGGCTGGCGTTGGAGGCGGTACGGGTCCTGAGTGACCGAGACGGTGAAGGACGCGTACTGAATGCCCTGGGCATGGCTCTACTCATGGCCGGACGCGTGCGGGAATGCATCGAGTACCAGCAGCAGGCCTTGAATCTGAGCCGCGTGGTCGGCGATCCCGTGCGCGAGGCGTACGCGCTCTACAGGATCGGATACAGCCGCCTCTGGAACGGAGACTTCCGCCAGTCGATGGCCGACAACCTGAGGGCGGTCGACTTGTATCGGCAACTGGGCAACGAGCGTGGGGAGATCCTGGCGACAGTGGCTCTAGGGATCGTCAATCTCCGGATGGGGCGATCGTCCGAGGCTCTGTCCTGCCTACGTAGATGCCTCGACTACGACCGTGCGAACGGCAACCGTAGCGACGAGGGCTACACGCTCACCCTGCTAGGAGACGTCTATGACGAGCTGGGCGACTCAGAGACGGCCCTGGACTGTTACGAACGCGCCTTTCGCCTGAACGGGGAGATCGGCCAGACCAGGTTCGAGGCCGGCGCGCTCAACGGCATCGGCCGGGTGTACCGCAAGCAGGGCCGTCTCGCCGAATCGGCCGAGTCGCATCTGCGGGCGCTCGCCCTCATCAGAGACGGCGGCGACCGCACCACCGAGTGCGAGATCTTGTTGGACCTGGGCCACTATCACCTGGCAGGCGGAGACGCCCTTGAGGCGCTGAGGAACTGTCGCCTCGCCCTGGAAATAGCCGACGAGATCACCGACCGTTTCCTGCAAGGGCTCACACACCGCGCCGTCGCGGGCGCTCACCACGCTCTCGGTCAGCCAAGCAGAGCGGAACACCATCTCCGTGAAGCTCTCAGCATTCTCGCCCCCATGGGCGTCCCGCAGGCCGAGGATGTCGCCAAGCGCCTGCCATGAACCGGAACGGCGGTGACGGGCGGCCCGTCAAGGAAGATCTTCCTTAGTTCTCCTGACAGAGAGTGTTTACCTTGTCACCATGGGCGCATGCGTCGTGGTGATCTGACGAACGCCGAATGGGAACGGCTGGCGCCGCTGCTGCCCCCGGAAGAGTTGCTACCCCTTGACGACAGACGCGGACGTCCGCGGACCGGCCATCGGGCGGCGATCAACGCAATGCTCTATCAGGCCCGCACCGGGGAGCACTGGCGAGATCTGCCACAGCGGTTCGGATGCTGGGTCGCTATATATAAGCGTCATCGACGGTGGGCGGCGGACGGAACCTGGCAACAGTTGTTGTCCGCGATCGAAGTCGTTCAGGGCACGAGCGCCCAAACGCCCAGCGATGCATCGAGTCGCCGCCCCAAGCTGCGCGCCGTCCCGCCGCCGACACCTCGGCGCAGGAGAGCGACGCCGAGCGATCCGGTGCTGACACGGCTCCGCGCCCATCTGGCGGAGGTCGTCGGCCAGAGGACCGTATAGGTCGCGTACGGGCGCTCCATGCGCGTGTTGATACGTGGCATCGGCCCTCGATGGTCACCCGTGGCCTGGCGGGCGAGTTCGAGTATCACTTGACCGGCCCCTGTCTGAACGCGCACAACGGCGACCCTGCATCCCCCACCTCTATATAAAGGGAACGTTCCTCGGGCCTGGGACGACCGGCCCGCCGGGGCACGAGGGACCGGGCGGCGACCAGGGCGATGCCTCCCCCTTGGCCAGGAACCGGCCGCACAGCGGCTCCGGCGACCCGCACCGGCCCGCGCCCTCGCGGCGATCACCGCCCACCTCTCCTCGCGAGCCGAGGGAACGCCCGTCGTTGCCCCAGCAGCAAATCCCGACAAACCAGGCGAATGTGGATGTATTGGGTCGGAACCTGAAGATCGCCTGAGAGGAGGCGAGCATCTTAGACGGGGCAGGCTCCGATCTGGTTCCTGTGATCTAAGTCACGTTTTCCCGGCTACGTTCTGTGTCGGAGTGCTAACGGACCTTTCGTCCCGGCAGCAACATGTCGCCCATACCCTGCGAAGATGTAACCCTTCGGTCACCATACGCGAAGATCTCTGACTGGTAACAGCACGGTAACGGCGGTAAGAGTCACTTCCGGATCTTCCAAACCGGGTTCCACCTGCGGAGATCACCACGCTATGTTCCTTGCTATCCCTTTACTGACGCATGGGACGCAAGTTGCGACCCACGACAGAGCAAGGAGCAGTTCCCTTGAAGCGCATTCTCATCCCCGCCGGTGGTGCCGTTCTCGCCACCGGTCTTCTGGCTGCCGGCCTCGTCGGCTCGGCTCAGGCTGACAGCGACGTCGCCAAGGACAACATGGCGACCAGCGCGGCCAACGCGAAGGCCATCGCGAACTTCTGGGCGGAGAACAACGGTGCTGCCCTTAAGGCCGCCAAGCAGTCCGACATCTGGACCAAGTCCGATGTCTCCAAGCTGCAGAGCAAGGGCGGCTACAGCTCGGACACCAAGCCGGGTTCGACCGCTCCGATCGGCCAGGAGAAGAAGTCCTCGTCGAAGACGCAGAACGTCAACTTCCCGAAGACCATCGGTAAGGTGTTCTTCGTCAACAGCAAGGGCGAGAAGAAGTGGTGCTCCGCCACTTCGATCCAGTCGAGCCACCGCAACCTGGTCGCCACGGCCGGCCACTGCGTGTACGACACCGCGACGAACTCGGCCACCATGGACAAGTGGGTCTTCGTCCCCGGTTACTACCAGGGCAAGTCCCCGTGGGGCATCTACGTCGGCAAGACCGCCTTCACCCACTACGACTTCGACGTGTACGAGGACTACGACCGCGACTACGCGTTCGTCACCGTGTACAACGGTGTCAAGCTCGACGCGAGCAAGTCCAAGAACGTCACCAAGGAAGAGTGGGACAAGTACGAGGGCATCAAGGATGCCAAGGACGTCGAGGTCAGCCGGGAGGAGTTCCGCAAGGGCAAGCTCGACCCGAAGACCGCAGACTACTACTGGGTGAAGAGGGGCTCGGCGCCTGAGGCGACCGGTCCCGACTACCCGGGTGCCGAGGTCGGCAAGGTCGAGGTTTCCGAGACCCAATACAAGGCTGCCCGCGTGGGCAAGGGCAACGGCCGCAAGTTCGGTGAGCCCATCACCGAGATCGTGACCGACAACGAGGCTGCCGCCTACAAGGCCAAGCAGGCTCAGGACCCGACGAAGTACCCGGCCAAGGTGGTCAAGGACCGCCGCGGCAACTGGACGATCACGCACTTCTACGTCCAGCAGTGGTACAAGCCGGGCTCGGACTCGAAGTACTTCAAGACCGTCTTCTACATCATCGAGGACTTCGCCAAGGACGCGGGTCGTCTCGGTGACAACGTCGGCGGTCAGGGCTTCGCGTGGAACCAGCCCACCGGCAAGGCCGTGCGCGTGTTCGGCTACCCGGCCGCTCCTCACCCCGACGGCAACAAGGCCTACACCGGCATTACTCCGAAGTGGTGCTACGGCAAGACCACGAAGAAGCTGGTCGGCTCGAAGGCCAAGAAGATCGAGGAGCACGTCGCCCTCAAGTGCGCCATGACCGAGGGCGCCGACGGTGGCCCGTGGCTGTACAAGTACAGCAACGCCAAGCGTCTCGGCTACGTGAACGGTGTCATCAGCACCTTCAACGACCAGGACGGCAACGGCCGCGTTGACTACATCTCGTCGCCGTACTTCGACGGCGAGACCAACACCGTCTACAAGGCCGCTGCGGCCTCGTGGTCCGGCAAGGTCGTCTAAGTAACTCGTAGCGACCGGCCCTAAACCGTTCGTTAGGCGTTACAAGCGAGGGGCTCGGCATGTGCCGAGCCCCTCTGCTTTTCCGGCCCAGAAGTGAAGGCGTTTTGACGCATGGGACCGCCAGATGGTGCCATGCATCCTTTGTGATCTGTGTCACATAGAAGCGTCGGCCTTGATTCGCGCAACCCCCGCGCCTCGCTGGTCACCCTGACAACGTACTTATGTTGATCAGGGCAAACGGCGAGAAGGTGAGCTTCGCTCAGCTCCTGCGGTTTAGCCAGTTAAACATCACGAAACGATCACGCCCGACTTGTCGCAGCTTTTCCTGGCAAAGCGGCTACCGGTTCCCAAGATCGACACTGTATGTTCCTGGCTATCCCTTTACTGACGCATGGGACGCAAGAGGCGTTCCACGACAGCGCAAGGAGTCATTGTGAAGCGCATCCTCATCCCGGCTGGTGGCGTGGTTCTGGCCACCGGTCTTCTGGCTGCCGGCCTGGCCGGCACCGCCCAGGCCGCCGACAAGACCGTCGCCAGCGACGCTCTGGCGGCGAACGCCCAGAAGGCGGCCGAGACGCTCGAGTTCTGGACCAAGTCCAACAACGCTGCCCTCAAGGGCGCCGTGGCGTTCAGCCCCGACGCTCTCGAGGTCAAGAAGATCCAGAGCAGCGGCGGCTATACCGCGGACACCAAGCCCGGTGAGACCAAGCCGATCGGCGAGGAAGGCAAGTCCTCCTCCAAGACCCAGAACGTCAACTTCCCGAAGACCATCGGTAAGGTGTTCTTCGAGGGTCGCGACGGCAAGCTGTACTGGTGCTCGGGCACCTCGATCCAGTCGAAGTACCGCAACCTGGTCGCCACGGCCGGCCACTGCGTGTACGACATCAAGGCCAACCAGGAGACCGTGTCTCGCTGGGTCTTCGTCCCCGGTTACTACCAGGGCAAGGCTCCTTGGGGCGTCTACGTGGGTAAGCAGGCCTTCACCCACTACGACTTCGACGTGTACGAGGACTTCGACCGCGACTACGCGTTCGTCACCGTCTACGACGGCATCGGCGGCACGCTGAACAAGCCGAAGCAGGTCACCAAGGCCGAGTTCGACGCCTACAAGGGCGAGAAGGAGGCCAAGGACGTCGAGGTCAGCAGGGAAGAGTTCCGCAAGGGCAAGCTCGACCCGAAGACCTCCGACTACTACTGGCGTCAGAAGGGCAGCGACGCTGAGCTCGCCGGCCCTGACTACCCTGGCGCTGAGGTGGCCAAGGTCGAGGTCAACGAGGCTCGGTACAAGGCTGCCCGCGTGGGCAAGGGCAACGGTCGCAAGTTCGGCGAGCCCATCGTCGAGAACGTGACCTACAACGAGGCTGCCGCCTACCTGAAGAACCAGGAAGCGAACCCGGCCAAGTTCCCCGGCACCGTCAAGCTGGACCGGCGGGGCAACTCCACGATCACGCACTACTACGTGCAGGCGTGGTACAAGCCGGGCACCGACAAGAAGTTCTACCGCACCGACTTCTTCATCATCGTTCACGAGGTGAAGAGCGTCGGCAAGCTGGGCGACAACGTCGGTGGCCAGGGCTTCTCGTGGAACCAGCCGACCGGCAAGGCTATCCGGACGTTCGGTTACCCGCAGGGCGCGCACCCCGACGGCAACAAGGCCTACACGGGCGTTACGCCGAAGTGGTGCTACGGCAAGACCAGCAAGAACACCTACAAGATCGCCCAGTACCGGGTCGAGGAGCAGGTGGCGCTGAAGTGCGCCGTCACCGGTGGCTACGCCGGTGGCCCGTGGCTGTACAAGTACAGCAACGCCAAGCGCCTCGGCTACGTGAACGGTGTCACCAGCCTGATCGTCGACAGCGACGACAACAAGCGCTACGACACCATCACCTCGGCGTACTTCGACGGTGAGGCCAACACGGTCTACAAGGCCGCTGCGGCCGCGTGGTCCGGCAAGCTCATCCCGTAGTTCACTGCGGACCCCGAACGAGGACTCGTCTTCGTTCACCAGCACGACCAGAGGGCTCGGCATCCAGCCGGGCCCTTTGCCCTTTATTAGCGTGAAATCCGTGAATCCCCTTACAAGAGTGACTGAAGGGTCGATAGGGTTCTTACGCCCGTTTTGACAACTGTGGAGCCTCCCGTGAAGCGCCTGCTCATCCCCCTAGCCGCCGCCGGCCTGAGCGCCGTGACCCTTGCCGCACCCGCCAACGCCCAACCGCACTGGGCGTCCGACGACCTCCAACCCAAGCCCGCCGACGCTTACGGCGCCGCCTTCTTCTGGCTCGACTCCAACGGAGCCGCGCTGAAGAAGGCCACCCAGTACAACCTGGACACCAAGGCCCCGCCGAAGCTCGTGTCCTCGGGGGGCAGCGGCAGCTCGTCCGACGGCAAGCCCGGGAGCACCGCCCCGACCGGCACCACCAAGAGCTCTGCCAAGGTGTCGAGCGTCAACCTGCCCAAGACCGTCGGCAAGGTCTTCTTCCTCGACAAGGCCGGCAACTACCGCTGGTGCACGGCCACGTCCATCCAGTCCAGGAACCGCAACCTGGTCGCCACCGCCGGGCACTGCGTGTTCGAGAACGGCAAGGACGACGTCTACGACAAGTGGATCTTCGTCCCGGGCTACTACCAGGGCAAGGCCCCCTGGGGTGTCTACGTCGGCGCGTACGCCTTCACCGCGTACGACCTCGACACCTACGACGACTACGACGGCGACTACGCCTTCGTCGCCGTGCACAACGGCTTCGGCCTGGGCCCGGACAAGCGAGTCACCGCCAAGGAGTTCAAGGCCTGGGCCGGCGACAAGTGGGTGAAGCCGCGTGAGATCAGCCGCGAGGAGTACGTCAAGTGCGTGCTGAACCTCGGCGAATGCTGGTCCGAGGGCAAGAACACGCCGGCTGACCTGGTCGGCCCCGACTACCCCGGCGCCGTCCTCGAGAAGGTCGAGGTCAGCGCGGCCAAGTACAAGGCCGCCAGGGTCGGCAAGGGCCAGGGCTTCAAGTTCGGTGAGCCCGTCGTCGAGCACGTCACCCAGCCCAAGTGGGCCGCCTACAACGGCCCCGGCGACAAGGGCAGGGGCCCCGACGCCCTCGGCAACTACAAGATCACCCACTACTACGTGCAGAAGTGGGTCAAGCCCGGCACGTCCCGTAAGTACTACGAGGCGCAGTACATCATCGGCATCGCCAAGGACATGGGCCGGCTCGGCGACACCGTCGGCGGTCAGGGCTTCTCCTGGAACCAGCCGCTGAACCAGAAGGTCATGGCCTTCGGCTACCCCTCCGCCCCGCACCCCGACGGCGACAAGCCCTTCACCGGGGTGACGCCGAAGCACTGCTACGGCAAGACCGGCACCAAGAAGTATCAGGTCAACATGTTCAGGGTCGACACGCACCAGGTGCTCAAGTGCTCGATGACCCCCGGCGCCGACGGCGGCCCGTGGCTCATGAAGTACAGCAACGCCAAGCGCGTGGGCTACGTCAACGGCGTGACGAGCATGTTCCACGACACCGACAAGAACGGCCGGATCGACTACATCAGCTCGGCCGTCTTCGACAGTGAGACGGCCGACGTGTACAACAAGGCCAACTACGCGACCACCAAGAGGATCGTCGGCCCGCACGGCGAGCTTCTCAAGTAAGAGGTCCAGCGCGCCGGCCCGGATCGCCCGCAGGGGCGGTCCGGGCCGTTTCGTGTTCAGACGGCGGTGGACAACTCGCGCTCGCGCAGCGCCCGCACGGGCCGCTCGTTGCGGTAGGGCTTCAGGCGCCGCCGGAGGTCGTCGGCGTAGGAGCGGGACCTGGCCGACTGCAGCTCACCCGACAGCGCCAGCGCGCCGGACGCGACCTGGCAGGCCTCCTCCAGCTCGCCCGACTGCAGCAGGCCGGCGGCCAGCAGCGACAGGTTGAACATCCGCCCTCGCACGTAGCGGGAGTCCATGTCGAGCGAACGGTGCGCGTGGCGGACGACCTGCTCGCCCTCCCCCAGGTCGCGGAAGCAGTGGGCGAACTTGGCCGACAGGTAGGCCTCGTCGAAGTAGCTCAGCCACGGGGGCTCGTCGGCGGGCCTGCGGGCGTCGAAGGCGCGCTCCGCCTCGTTGAGCGAGGCGGAGCAGGAGCGGGTGTCGCCCATGCCGGCGTGGGCGTGGGCCTCCAGCACCTGCGAGGAGGCCAGCAGGGTTTTCACGCCGGCGCTGCGAGCCGCCATCTGGGCGGCCCTGGCCAGGTCGAGTGCGTGCGCCGGCTGGCCCATGTAGATGGCCTGGTGGGCCATGCCGGCCAGGATCTCCCCGCCCAGGGTCTGGTCGTCGGCGCCCCTGGCCAGGCGCAGGGCCTGGATGAGGTAGCGCTGGGCGAGGCCGTGCTGCTCCATGTCGTAGGCCATCCACCCGGCCAGCCGGGTCAGCTCGGCGGCCGCGGTGGCCAGCTGCTTGCCGGTGGCGTCGTCGTAGGAGCCGTCCTTGAGCAGCGGCGAGACGGCGTTGTCGAGATATCTCACCACGGACGAGCGGACACGGCCGCTGCCGAAGCGGTTGTCGAGCTCACCGAACGATCGGGTGACCTCGCGGATGGCGACGATGTCCGCGCGGCCCACCCGCCGCGCGCCCATGCCGCTCGGGCGTCCCTCGGTGGGGAACGTCAACCAGCGTATGGCTCCTACGGAGCCGGCTCCGATCGCGAAGGTCGAGTCGATCAGGAACCTTCGTCGCTCTACATCGGCACGCCATAGCGCCGTCACGGTCGCGACCCCCTCCTGCCAGGTGTGCGTGAACTCCTGTCCGAGATCGAGGGGGGAGATGACCGGCATGCCAAGGTCGTCCGAGGTGACCCGTCTGCCCAGCCGTAGCGCGAAGATCTCGGTGAGCAGACTTGGCACGGGATCGCGCGGCCTCTGACCGCTGATCCAGCGCAGCACGGAACTGTGGTCGTACTTGAGGCCTGGTGTCCCGCGTGCGGCTCCCAGATCGTTGAGACGTCTGGCCAATCCCTTATGGGAGAACCCCGCCTCCGCGATGAGTTGCTGCAGCAGACGGTTAGGCTCGCGTTCCATCGCTCTCCTCGTCGCAGGAGCCGGCGCCCACAAATCTTTACAGAGAGCTACAGTTATAGCACCTAGCGTAAAGAGAATATGGCAGTTCGCTGACCTCAACCAGACTCTGTCCCGCACCCGGCCCGTCGGCGATCCCCTCCTCCTGGAGAGGTCCGCATCTACCCGCCGTCGCGCGGGATAACCGCGGCAAGAAGAGAGCGAGGGCCGTCGGGCCCCCGCTCAGGAGTGATGCCGCAGGTCAGGCGCGGGCCACGCCGTCGGCGCGGGCCTGGGCGGCCACGGCGGCCGTCACGGCGGGCGCGACCCGGTCGTCGAACGGGCTCGGGATGACGTACGTCGCCGCCAGGTCGTCACCGACGACGGCCGCCAGCGCGGTGGCCGCGGCCACCTTCATGTTCTCCGTGATGGTGGTGGCCCGCACGTCGAGGGCCCCGCGGAAGACGCCGGGGAAGGCCAGCACGTTGTTGATCTGGTTGGGGTGGTCGGAGCGCCCGGTGGCGACGACGGCGACGTGTTTGGCGGCCACGCCGGGCTCGACCTCGGGCGTCGGGTTGGACAGGGCGAACACCACGGCCTCGGGAGCCATGGACGCGATGGCCTGCTCCGACACCGTCGACCCCGACAGCCCGATGAACACGTCGGCGCCTGCGAGGGCGTCTTCCGTCGACCCGGTGTGCCCGGCCCGGTTGGTCTGGCGGGCGAGCGCCTCCTTGACGGGGTTGAGGCCCTCACGGCCCTCGTAGATCATGCCCTTGGAGTCGGCGACGGCGATGTCGCCGACGCCCGCCTCCAGGAGGATCTTGGTGACCGCGACGCCGGAGGCGCCGGCGCCGGCCACCACGGCGCGCAGGTCGCCGAGCGCTCGGCCGGTCAGACGGGCGGCGTTCTGGAGCGCGGCGAGCACCACGATGGCCGTGCCGTGCTGGTCGTCGTGGAAGACGGGGATGTCGAGCAGGTCGCGCAGCCGGTCTTCGACCTCGAAGCAGCGCGGGGCACTGATGTCCTCCAGGTTGATGCCGCCGAACGAGGGCGCGAGCCGCACGACGGTCTCGACGAGCGCGTCGACGTCGGTGCAGTCGAGGCAGATCGGCACGGCGTCGACGCCGGCGAACTCCTTGAACAGCAGGGCCTTGCCCTCCATGACCGGCATGGCGGCCGAGGGGCCGATGTCGCCCAGGCCGAGCACGGCGGTGCCGTCGGAGACGACGGCGACCACGTTGGGGACCCAGGTGTAGTCGCCGGCCAGCGCGGGGTTGTCGGCGATCGCGGTGCAGACCCGGGCGACGCCGGGCGTGTAGGCCAGCGACAGGTCATCGGCGTCACGGACGGGAACGGTGGAACGGACCTCGAGCTTGCCCCCGCGGTGCAGCGCGAAGGCAGGATCGACGTCGAGTGTGTCGGGAGAAGAAGATGCGGGCGTGGCAGCCACAACGACCCCTGTGTTGATCGGTAGCGGAAGAGACCTTCGGCGGACGAGCGCGAGCGGGCTGGCCTCGGTAGCTGCCAGGATCCCCTCGTCGGTCATCTCGGAGGGGGTTACGGGGGTCACCCGTGTGCCCATCTTGCCACATGGTGAGATGGTGTCGGCGCCGACGCCGTTCCGTTGACGCATCGTTAAACCCCAGATGACGTACCTGCACAAAACCCCATTTAAACTGCACAAAACGCAAGTTTCGTGGCTTTTCACTCCTAGGAGGCCGTTCATGGCCCTCAGCCTCAAGGGCCGCCGTGGCTACGCCGCCGGCGCGCTCGCCTTGACCGCCGCTCTCGCGCTCACCGCTTGCGGCGGCGAATCCGGCTCGAGCTCCGGCACCACGAGCGCCAGCGCCTCCGCAGCCGGTGGCGCCCAGCTCGTCCAGCCGGGCAAGCTCACCGTCTGCACCAACATCCCGTACGAGCCCTTCCAGTTCAAGGACGACACCGGCAAGATCGTCGGGTTCGACGTGGACATCGTCGACCTCGCCGCGAAGAAGCTCGGCGTGACCCAGAACATCGTGGACATCGACTTCGCGGTGATCAAGAGCGGTGCCGCCATGGCCGCCAAGAAGTGCGACGTGGCCGCCGCCGGCATGACCATCACCCCGGAGCGCCAGCAGAACATCACCTTCTCCGACCCGTACTTCGACGCCACGCAGGCGCTGCTGGCCAAGAAGGGCACGGGCGCCAAGTCGCTGGAGGACGTGAAGGCCAAAGGGCTCAAGCTGGGCGCGCAGGCCAGCACCACCGGCCTCGACTACGTCAAAAAGAACGGCCACAACCCGACCGAGTACGCCGACTCGTCCAAGGAACTGCTCGCCCTGCAGGCCGGCCAGGCCGACGTGGTCGTCCAGGACCTGCCCGTCGTGCTCACCTGGCTGAAGAAGCCCGAGATCGCGGCCAAGTTCGAGATGATCGCCAGCCTCGACACCGGCGAGCAGTACGGCATCGGCCTGAAGAAGGACGCCGACCCGGTGCTCCTCAAGACGATCAACGAAGAGATCGCCAAGGCCAAGCAGGACGGCACGTACGAGAAGATCTTCGTGAAGTGGTTCGACAAGAAGCCGGGCGAGCTGAGCTGATCCATGGCCGACCAGCCGACGACGGCTGAGCCTGTCCGCGCCAGGCTCAGCCCCCGGAAAAAACAGCAGATCAGCCGCGGCGTCCAGTACGCCATCCTGGTCGTGGCGCTCATCGTCGTGGCGCTGTACGCCGACTGGGGCAGCCTCGCACAAAACTTCGCCAAGGCCGACGTGGCCGAGCAGGCGCTGCCCGACCTCTTCACCATCGCGCTGCGCAACACGATCATCTACGCGGCCGGAGGGTTCATCTTCGCGTTCGTGCTGGGCCTGTTGCTCGCGCTCATGCGGATCTCCCAGGTCCGGCCCTACCGCTGGATCGCGCTCCTCTACATCGAGATCTTCCGCGGCCTGCCAGCGCTGCTGATCTTCCTGATGATCACCTTCCTGCCGCTGGCGCTGCCCGGGTTCGAGGTGCCGTTCGGCACCTACGGCCAGGGCATCCTCGGGCTCGGCCTGGTCGGCGCCGCCTACCAGGCGGAGGTCTTCCGCGCCGGGTTGCAGGCCGTGCCCAAGGGGCAGACCGAGGCCGCCAGGTCGCTGGGCATGTCGGCGACCAGGGCACAGGTCACGGTGGTGATCCCGCAGGCCGTGCGCATGGTCATCCCGCCGACGACCAACCAGTTCGTCTCCCTGCTCAAGGACTCGTCGCTGGTGTTGTTCCTGGGCGTCTCCGGCGAATATGTCGAGCTCGCCAAGTTCGGCAACGACCTGGCCTCCCAGTACGCCAACGCCACGCCCATCATGGTGGCGGGCGTGACGTACCTGATCGTCACGATCCCGCTGGGATACCTCGCGTCCCGGCTGGAGGGACGTAAGGGGAGGAACCGATGACGCACGCCATCGAGCTCAAGAACCTGCACAAATACTTCGGCAAGAACGAGGTGCTCAAGGGCATCGACATGACGGTCGAGCCCGGGCAGGTGGTCTGCGTGATCGGCCCGTCGGGATCGGGCAAGTCCACCCTGCTGCGCTGCGTCAACCTGCTGGAGCAGCCCACCAAGGGCAAGGTGTTCGTGGAGGGCATCGAGGTCACCGACCCCGACGTCGACATCGACGCCGTCCGGCGCCGCATCGGGATGGTCTTCCAGCAGTTCAACCTCTTCCCTCACATGACCGCGCTGCAGAACGTGATGATCGCCCAGCAGCGGGTGCTGAGGCGCGGCAAGCGCGAGGCCGAGGTCACCGCCAGGGAGAACCTCGACAAGGTCGGCGTCGGCGCCAAGTGCGACTCACTGCCCGGCCAGCTCTCGGGCGGGCAGCAGCAGCGGGTGGCGATCGCGAGGGCGCTGGCCATGGAGCCCGACCTGATGTTGTTCGACGAGCCGACCTCGGCGCTCGACCCCGAGCTGGTCGGCGACGTGCTGACCGTCATGCGCAAGCTCGCCGAGGAGGGGATGACCATGCTCGTGGTCACCCACGAGATGGGCTTCGCCCGCGAGGTGGCCGACCGGGTGGTGTTCATGGACGGCGGCGTGGTCGTCGAGGACGGCCCTCCGTCGCAGGTCATCGGCGACCCGCGGCATGAGCGCACCCAGGCGTTCCTGCACCGGGTGCTGCACCCCGAGGGATAGCCGCGACCGGCGGGGGCGTCTCCCCGAGCCGCTCCCGCCGCGCCGGCCGGCCGTGGTGTAATGGACCGGGATGGACCTGACCTCTTACGCCGCGTGGGCGGTCCGGCTGGCCGACGATCCCGCCCCGCCGCCCGACCTAGCCCGCCTGCGCGACGAGCTGGCCGCCGTCTTCGACGCGGCCGGCGACGACCGGCGGGTGGTCGCGCTGCTCAACACCCTGCTCGTGCGCTATCCCGTACGCCCTCAGCTCTCCGACCACGACGGCGGGCCCTGGCACCTCCATCTGGCCGACGACTACGCCGCCTGCGCCGTGATGGGCCTGGCCGCGGTCGTGGCCGAGCTGGGCGTCGACCGGCTCGGCCGGTGCCTCGACCCGCGCTGTGGCAAGGCGTTCCTCGACACCTCGTCCAACCGCTCGCGCCGCTACTGCTCGGCCCGCTGCGCCAGCCGCGCGAACGTGGCCGCCTTCCGCGCCCGCCGCAAGAACGCCTCCTGACTCAGCACGCCGGCGGGCGTGCCTGGCGCCGTCTCCGCAGCCCGGACGCCCTCCCGGCGCCGGCCCGGCGCACCAGCGGCCAGTAGCGCAGCACCACCCGGCCGACGATGTCGTGAACGGGGCCGAAGTCCCAGCTGTCGCGCCGGCCACTGGCCCGCTGGTTGTCGCTCTCCAGCCACCAGCCGTCCGCCCCGTGCCACTGCGCCCGTTTCACGATGAGGTGTTCGGGGTCGCCGGGGAGCCTGGCCACCACCAGGTCACCCGGGCGCACGGTCGCGCCGCGCCGGACGAGAAGCCAGTCTCCCGGCACCAGCGCGGGACGCATCGAATCGCCTTCGACACGCACTCTCATGGGCTGCGACCCCCTACTCCACGGGCACCGGGACCCGAGTAAGGTCGGTTGTGGACCAAGCTGATTCAGCATCAAGGAAGGACTTTCCGATGCTCGCACGACTGCTACGACCCAAGCATGTCGCATCCGCACACTGCGACCTGCCCTGCGGGGTCTACGACCCCGCTCAGGCCCGCATCGAGGCCGAGTCGGTCAAGGCGATCATGGAGAAGTACGCGGCCAACGAGGACCCGGTCTTCCGCGCCCGCGCGGTGACCATCAAGGAGGAGCGCGCGGAGCTGGTCAAGCACCACCTCTGGGTGCTCTGGACCGACTACTTCAAGCCGCCGCACCTCGAGCAGTACCCTCAGCTCCACCAGCTGTTCTGGGACGCGACAAAGCTCGCCGGCGCCGCCGGCGCCAAGGGCACGGTCGACGTCGGCAAGGCCGAGGATCTGCTGGGCAAGATCGACGAGATCTCCAAGATCTTCTGGGAGACCAAGGCCGCCTAAAACGGCACCTAAGGCTCTGCGCGGTCGCCGACCGCGCAGAGCCTTTTCCATTGATGGCGAGTCTGAAGCGTCCAAGCACCGCTCAGGGACGGTAAGTTGCAGTTGGCGTCGGATACGGTGGGTCGCGGTCAGCGGCCCGCCACGTGGCGGTTCCCACGTACGCGAGGAGGAACGTGACCGAGGAAACCGAGACCCGCGCGGAGGGCGTGGCCGGCATCCGCGACGTGGTGAGCATCAGGCTCCCCGCCGCTAGTGCCTACCTGTCTGTGCTGCGCACGGCCACCGCCGGGCTCGCGGCGCGGCTCGACTTCACGCTGGACGAGATCGAGGATCTGCGGATCGCGGTCGACGAGGCGTGCGCCATGCTGCTGAGCGAGGCGGTGCCCGGCACCGACCTGACCGCCGAGTTCGAGCTGACCGGCCAGGAGATGCAGGTCAGGGTCGAGGTGGCGACCGTCGGCAGTTCCGCTCCCAAGCGTGACGACTTCGCCTGGATGGTGCTGACCGCCCTGGCCGATGACGTGGACGCCGTGGCACCTTCCCAGGGTTTCCCCGATCGCATGGCGATCGTCCTGCGTAAGCGCCGAGGCGCGGCCCAGAGAACGGCGGGGCCGGCGTGACGGAAAGGACTGGAGCCATGGCCACCAGCGAACACGCCGTGCCCGACAGGGTCCGTGCCCGCAGGCTCTTCGCCGAGCTGGCCGAGCTGGGTCCTGAGGAGCCGCGCCGCCAGCGCATCAGGGACGAGCTGGTCGAGCTTCACCTTCCTTTGGTGGAATACCTGGCGCGCCGCTTCCGCAACAGGGGCGAGTGGCTCGACGACCTCACCCAGGTCGCCACCATCGGCCTGATCAAGTCGATCGACCGGTTCGACCTCAACCGGGGCGTCGAGTTCTCCACCTACGCGACGCCGACGATCGTCGGCGAGATCAAGCGGCACTTCCGCGACAAGGGCTGGGCGGTGCGCGTGCCGCGCCGCCTGCAGGAGCTGAAGCTCTCGCTCACCAAGGCCATCAGCGATCTGTCGCAGCGCGAGGGCCGGGCGCCGACGGTGTCCGAGCTGGCCTCCTACCTGAAGATGACCGAGGAGGAGGTGCTCGAGGGCCTCGAGTCGGCCAACGCCTACTCGACCGTGTCGCTCGACGCCCCCGACTCCGGCGACGACGACGCTCCCGCGGTGTCCGACTCTCTCGGCATCGTCGACGAGTCACTCGAGGGCGTCGAATATCGCGAGTCGCTCAAACCGTTGCTGGAGCGGCTGCCTCCGCGGGAAAAACGTATCCTGCTGCTGCGGTTCTTCGGCAACATGACGCAGTCGCAGATCGCCACCGAGCTGGGCATCTCACAGATGCACGTCTCGCGTCTGCTCGCCCGCACGCTGGCTCAGCTGCGCGAGGGCCTGACCGCCGACGACTAACCGTCTCCATAGAGAGCATGGGTGGTGGAGGGCGCCAGCAGGGTCACGAGCCCTGTCACGGCGACCACGATCAGCGGGATGCCGAGCTGCGGCTGGTCCGACTGGATGAGGGTGACGGCGATGAGCAGCATGAAGATCTGCGTCAGCACGGCCGGTGACCTCCCCCACCGCTCCCTTTTGAACAGACCGCCCCAGGCCACCCAGAGCAGCCCGGCGGCCACCAGCAGCGCGAACCCCGACTCCGCCAGGGCCGTCGTCACGTTGTCCGGCGCTCCCGTCAGCGTCTGCACCGCGACGAGCACGCCGAGCCCCAGCGCGACGAGCCCCTCCAGGGCGACGACCACGGCGGCGATGAGAAGGGTAAGCGGGCGACCGTTCACGCCCGTACCCTACCGCCAGGACCGTACGGTCCGAGAAATAGGACGTTAGGCCCACAAAGCGGACGAGCTTAACCGGCTACGCTGGCGATATGCGCGCCATGCTGCTGGTCAACCCCAAGGCCACCACCACCAACGCTCGCACGCGTGACGTGCTGATCCGCGCGCTCGGCGCGGCCGTCGACCTCGCCGTCGAGGAGACCCGCTACCGCGGCCACGCGGCTTCGCTGGCGTCCACGGCACGGGCCAAGGGATACGACCTGGTGGCTGTGCTCGGAGGCGACGGCACGATCAACGAGACCGTCAACGGCCTGCTGAACCCGGTGGACGGCGAGCCCGCGCGGGACGACCCGAGCGCGGGCCGCCCCGGCCTGATCGTCATTCCCGGCGGCAGCGCGAACGTCTTCGCCCGTGCCCTGGGCCTGCCGAACGATCCGGTCGAGTCGACGGGCGCGGTGCTGGAGGCGCTCAGGGAGGGGCGGCGCAGGACCGTGGGGCTGGGGCAGGCCCTCTGGGAGGGGCAGAGCCGCTACTTCACCTTCTGCTCGGGCATGGGATATGACGCGGAGGTTGTGAGGGCCGTGGAGGGCCTGAGAGGCGCCGGCAGGAAGGCCACCCCCACACGGTATGTGAACACGGCTCTGCGGCACTATCTGGCCACGGACAAGCGGCATCCGGCGATGACGCTGACCGGCCCCGGGATCCCCACCGCCGAGGGGGTGTTCATGGCGATCATCTCCAACACCTCGCCGTGGACGTACGTCGGCACGCGGCCCGTGACGCCCACCCCGTGGGCCTCCTTCGAGACCGGGCTCGATCTGCTCGGGCTGCGGCGCATGAGTCCGGCCACGCTCGCGCCGGTGATCCGGCAGATACTCACGGGCAGTGACGTCCTTCCGTCGGGCCGGCACCTCGTCCAGCTGCACGACGAGCCCGAGTTCACGCTCACCGCCGGCCGCCCGGTGGCCTTCGAGCTGGACGGCGACTACCTGGGCGAACGCGAAAGCGTGACGTTCCGGTCCACGCCGAACGCATTACAGGTTCTGGTCTAGATGGTTACATTCGGTCATTGTGTGACGCATCCGACATCCATAACAGCCAAAACTTCGCGTCAACCCTCTTGCGTGCACTCAAAGTGACTGAAAGGCTCAACACTGACGTCGGAACGTAGGACCTTTCGCAACCCCGAGGTCCTCCGGGCGTCAAGCGAGCGACCCCGGTCCTCACAGGATCCGGGTGATCGTTCGCGCGAGTTAGTGAAACTCTTCACAAAGTAGTAGCCGCACGGAGCCGACCTAGAGGCTCCATCTACTAAGGAGTGACGCATGGACTGGCGCCACCGAGCTGCCTGCCGTGACGTGGACCCCGAGCTGTTCTTCCCGATCGGCAACACCGGCCCCGCCCTCCTCCAGATCGAGGAGGCCAAGCAGGTCTGCCGGTCCTGCTCGGCCGTCGAGGCCTGCCTGAAGTGGGCGCTGGAGTCCGGACAGGACGCCGGTGTCTGGGGCGGACTGAGCGAGGACGAGCGCCGCGCCCTCAAGCGCCGCTCCGCCCGCGCCCGCGCCCGGCTCTCCGCCTGACCCGATCTCACCCCCTGCTCCGGTGCGTCCGCACAGGATGTGCCCGCCGGCGGCTCGGGCACGGATTCGCCCGGGTCAGGCCGGCGGGAGCGGGATCGACATCACCACCTCCGTGCCGCCTTCCAGCCGTGGCTGGATCGACAGCCGGCCCGACAGCTCCCCCACCACGAGCGTGCGCACGATCTGCAGCCCCAGGCTGGTGGAGCTCTCGAGGTCGAAGCCGCTGGGCAGCCCGCCCCCGTCGTCCCAGACCGTGAGGTTGAGCCGGTCGTGCCCCGGCTCGACCACCACCTCCAGCCGCTTGGGCCTCCCATGCTGCAACGCGTTCTGCAACAGCTCGGTCAGGGCCATGGCCAGCGGCGTGGCGATGAGCGACGGCAGCACGCCGAAGCCTCCGACGCGCCGCGGCGTCACGGCCACCTCCGCCGACGACACCTCACCCGCCATCGCGATCACCCGGTCGGCGATCTCGTCGAAGTCGACGAACTCCTCCGGCGCATGAGAGAGCGTCTCGTGCACGATCGCGATCGACCCGACCCTGCGCACCGCCTCCTCGAGCGCCTCCCTGCCCTCCGGCACCTGCAGCCGCCTGGCCTGCAGCCGGAGCAGGGCCGCAACGGTCTGCAGGTTGTTCTTCACCCGGTGGTGGATCTCGCGGATCGTGGCGTCCTTGGTCATCAGCTCGCGCTCGCGGCGGCGCAGCTCCGTGACGTCCCTGATGAGCACCAGCGCACCGATGCGGCCGCCGCCGACGATCAGCGGGATGGCTCTGAGCTGCACGATCGTGCCGCCGGACTCGACCTCGGTCTCCTTCGCCGCCCGCCCGCTGGCCACGATCATGAGGTCTTCGTTGATGGGCTCGTCGGAATAGCACAGCTGCGCGGTGACCCGCCCCAGCTCCGCCCCCACCAGGTCGGCGTGCAGGCCCAGCCGCCGGTAGGCGGACAGGGCGTTGGGCGAGGCGTACGTGACGCGCCCCGCCCGGTCGAGCCGGAGCAGGCCGTCGCCCACGCGCGGCGAGCGGACCAGGATCGGCTCGTCGCCGGAGAACGGGAACCGGCCCTCCGCCACCATCTGCGCCAGGTCGGAGGCGCTCTGGAGGTAGGTCAGCTCCAGCCGGGAGGGCGTGCGGGCCGAGGAGAGGTTGGTGGAGCGCTGGATCACCGCGAGGAAGCGGGCCTCGCCGCCCACGACGGCGCGCCGTACGGGGATCGTCTCCTCCCTGACGGGCACGCCGGTGGACCAGTCGGGATCGCCCTCGCGGCAGATACGGCGTTCGTTCCACGCGGTGTCGATGAGGTGGCGCTCGCCCTTGGCCGCCACGGTGCCGACGATGTCGTCGTGGTAGACGGTCGGGCCGGTCGTCGGCCGCATCTGGGCGATCGCGATCCAGCCGTTCTCCCCCAGCAGCGGCGCCCACAGGATGAGGTCGGCGAAGGACAGGTCGGCCAGCAACTGCCAGTCGGAGACCAGCGAGTGCAGCCAGTCGAGATCCGCCTCGTCCAGCGCGGTGTGGCGGGCTACGAGGTCGCTCAGTGTCGGCACGAGTGCATCATGCGTGCTTTCCCCCGCAACAGCCAAACCGGCCACCCGGCGCCGGGCCCGCTGAGGTGGGCGTTTGGCCGCATAGCCGATATGCGGTCACGACTCCGTACGAGTGCGGGCGAACGCCATCATCCTCGTACAGTGCCGACAGATGCGGCATCGTGCGCCCTGATGACCCTTTCGTGAAATCTCATATGGTGAGAAGCATCACACAGCCGATACCGCTCAGCTCCAGGCAAAGGGCTGCGCGCGACCAGCCGGAGGTGATCCGCACGGGCGGGTGGTTCCTCCGCGACACGGCTCGCGGACCGGCCTCGGTTGCGATCGCGCACATCGCTGTGGATATCCTTCACCATCAACCTGAGCAGCCCGGATCCGTGCGTGCCAGCTGTCGTACGCGCTCGGCGCCGGTCGGCGGCTCCGGCCCGCGGTTGACCGCTCGGGCCGAAGTGAGTTCCGATGATCTCGCGGTGACCAGACACGCCCTCACCGCCGTGGCAGAAGTGAAGGTGAGAGCGTGACTGACGACAGCCCCCGCGTTCCGAAGTACTACGACGTGAAACGGAGCCTGCTCGAGCTCACCAAGAGCCTCGCGCCCGGCACCGCGCTGCCGCCCGAGCGCACGCTCGCCGTACGCTTCGAGACCTCCCGCACCACGGTCCGGCAGGCGCTGACCGAGCTGGTGGTGGAGGGCAGGCTGCTGCGCATCCAGGGCAAGGGCACGTTCGTGGCCCAGCCGAAGGTGGCCCAGGTCCTCCAGCTCACCTCCTACATCGGCGACCTGCGCACCGCCGGCCTGGAGCCGGACACCAAGATCCTGGAGATCGGCTACATCACCGCGGACGAGGCGCTGGCCCGGCGCCTGGCCATCAACCCCGGCGGGCGCGTGCTGCGCATCCACCGCCTCAGGCTGGCCAACGGCGAGCCGGTCTCCATCGACACGACCCACCTGTCCGCCCGCCGCTTCCCCCGGCTGCGGCGCGAGCTGGAGGTGCACGCGTCGCTGTACGAGACCCTGCACAACGCCTACAACGTGCGGCTCACCGACGCCGAGGAGATCATCGAGACCGTGCTGGCCACCCCGTACGACGCCAAGGCCCTGGGCGTCGACGTCGGCCTGCCGATGTTGCTGCTCACGCGCCACGCCTTCGACGCCGACGGCAACCCCGTCGAGTGGGCCCAGTCGCTCTATCGCGGCGACCGGTACAAGTTCGTCACGCGCCTGCGCCGTCCGTGACGAAACCTCATGCGTTACGGCAGGCCACCGTGCCCGGACCCGCCGACGCCGGCTCGGCTCCGTCGAGCGCCGGTCGTGAAGGCTCACGGGGCACTCGCCGTGACGAGCGCGCCGCGGGCCGTGTTCTTCGCTGACTTCTAGGCTGACGTCCATGAGCATTCTCGTCGTCACCGGCACCGGAGCCGGGGTGGGCAAGACCGTGGTGACGGCGGCCGTGGCCGTGTTGTCGCTGGCGCGCGGGGCGGCGACCGCCGTGGTCAAGCCCGCCCAGACAGGGGTGGCGCCCGGCGCGCCGGGCGACGTCGACCACGTGATCCGGCTGTCGGGGGTGACCACCACCTTCGAGCTGCGCCGGTTCGCCGACCCGCTCTCCCCCGCCGCCGCGGCCAGGGCCGCGGGCATGCCGCCCGTGTCGCTGGCCGAGGCCGCCACGCTGGTGCGGGAGCTGGGTGAGAGCAACCGGCTGGTGGTCGTGGAGGGCACTGGAGGGCTGCTGGAGCGCTTCGACGAGGACGGCGCCACCGTCGCCGACCTCGCGCGCGCCCTGAACGCTCAGGTGCTCGTCGTGGCCGGGGCCGGGGGTGCCGCGGTCAACCACACCGCGCTCACCCTGGAGGCGCTGGCCCATCGCGGGCTCGACCTGGCCGGTCTGGTCATCGGCCGGTGGCCGCGGCGGCCGGGGACGGCCGCGCGCAGCGGCGTGGCCGACCTTGAGATGCTGGCCGCGCGGCCGCTGGCCGGGGCGCTGCCCGACGGCGCGGGCGACCTGGACAGACAGGCGTTCGCCGAGGTGGCGCGCAAAGGGCTGGGCGCCACGCTGGGCGGCACGTTCGACCCCGCGGCCTTCCGGCGGCAGGTCCGCTGACCCGGGCTCGCCCGATGGTGGGGCTAGCCCCACCATCCACCAGCACACCAGGGCTATTTCGCGGCTCCCCCGCCGGTCAATACCGTTGAGGCATGACAGTCCCCCGTCCGTGGTCGGCACGGGCCTGGCTCGACACGGCTCACGTCATGACCGGCCTGCCGGTCGCCGTGCTGCTCGGCGGGCTGACGGTCCTGCTGGCCGTGGTCCCTCGCCTGCTGTGGCGGGCCCTGCCGTGGTTCACCCGGGTGCAGTGCTCCCGGTTAGCGGCGTTCCAGGGGGTGCGCATCCCGCCCACACCGCCACTGGCGGGATGGCGGAGCCCGGCGGCGTGGCGGCAGATCGCCTACCACCTGCTGTCGCCGTTCGTGGGCGCCGCCGCGGCGTTCCTGGTGGCCACGGTGTGGGGCGGAGCGTTCATGGGGCTGCTGTCGTTCCTGCCGCCGCGGCTGGAGCCCCCGCCCATGGTGTTCGATTACAACCTGCGCGACGGCCGGGTGGTGGGGACCTTCATGGGGGTGGGGTTCGTGCTGCTCATGCTCGCTCCCTTCCTGGCGCGCGGCATGGCGGCGCTCGACCTGCTGGTGGCACGCACGCTCCTCGGGCCCAGCCGCTCGGAGCTGGGGCAGCG
Source organism: Nonomuraea diastatica (assembly GCF_004349015.1). Taxonomy (NCBI): domain Bacteria; kingdom Bacillati; phylum Actinomycetota; class Actinomycetes; order Streptosporangiales; family Streptosporangiaceae; genus Nonomuraea; species Nonomuraea diastatica. The sequence goes on along the minus strand of NZ_SMKP01000052.1, from coordinate 29,485 downwards.
GATCGAGACGCTGACCGAGAGCCGGGCCGGTGTGATCGACGCGGCCGACGCCGAGCGCCGTAGGATCGAGCGTGACCTGCACGACGGCGCGCAGCAGCGGCTCGTCTCGCTCGCCATGAACCTCGGCCTGGCCAGGGCCACCCTGACCGACCTGCCCGAGCCGGCGCGCGAGGCGATCGAGCAGGCCCACGAGGAGGCCAAGCAGGCGCTCAAGGAGCTGCGCGACTTCGTCAGGGGCCTGCACCCGGCCGTGCTCAACGACCAGGGCCTGGACGCGGCGCTGTCCGGCGTCGCCGCCCGCGCGCCCGTCCCGGTCAGGCTCCGGGTCGACATCGAGCGGCGTACCAGTCCGACCATCGAGGCGGTGGCGTTCTTCATCGTGTCCGAAGCACTGACCAACATCGCCAAACACGCCTCGGCCACCAAGGCTGAGATAGGCGTGCGGCGCGAGCGCGACCGCCTCCACGTGGAGGTGTACGACGACGGCTGCGGCGGCGCCACGCTGGACGGCGGCACCGGGCTGCGCGGCCTGGCCCAGCGGATCGACGCGGTCGACGGGTCTCTCCGGCTGTCCAGCCCGCTGGGCGGCCCGACGACGATCGAGGTGGAACTGCCGTGCGAGTAGTGCTGGCCGAGGACTCCGTGCTGCTGCGAGAGGGCCTGATCCGGCTCCTGGACGCCTCCGGAATGGAGGTGGTAGCGGCCGTTGACGAAGCCGAGGGGCTGCTGCGGGCGGCCGAGGAACACCGGCCCGAGCTGGTCATCACCGACGTCAGGATGCCACCCACGCACACCGACGAGGGCCTGCGGGCCGCGCTCCTGCTGCGCCGCCAGCAGCCGGGCCTCGCGGTCCTCGTGCTCTCCCAGTACGTCGAGGAGCGCTACGCCGCCCAGCTGCTGGCCTCGGCCGCGACCGGCGGCGTCGGCTACCTGCTCAAAGACCGGGTGGCCGACGTGGCCGAGTTCATCGACGCGCTGCGCAGAGTGGCCTCCGGCGGCACCGCCCTCGACCCCGAGGTGGTCGCCCAGCTGCTGCTGCGCGGCAACAGCGACCCGCTGGAACGCCTGACGCCGCGCGAGCACGAGGTGCTCCAGCTGATGGCGGAAGGCCGGTCGAACGCGGGCATCGGCCAGGCGCTGGTGCTCAGCGAAGGGGCGGTCGGCAAGCACATCGGCAACATCTTCGCCAAGCTCGACCTGTCGCCCGCCGAGGGCGACCACCGGCGTGTGCTCGCCGTGCTGCGGTTCCTCAGGATCAGGAGCCTGCCATGAGAGCGGCCTGGCTCATCGTGGGCGCGCTGACGACCGCGGTGGCGCTGCTGGTGTCCACGACGGCGCTATGGCATGGCTTCGCCAGGACCAGGATGCCCGAGGAAACCAGGCAACGGACCATCCCGTTCAAGGCGCACAAGATCAAGGTCAGCGCTTCCCAGGGTGACGTGCACGTGTCCATCCTGCCGGGCAGAGCCGGCGAGGTGTTCATCCGCAGGTCGGTGCGGTGGACGCGGGACCGGCCCACCGTCACGGAGGATTGGGACGCGCGTACGAGCACCCTGCGGCTTGACGCGGTCTGCCCCGAGGCCGACCAGCCGGAAGGGCCCCGCTGCATGGCCGAATATCTCCTCTTCGTGCCGCCCGAGACCGACATCGAGGCCGACACGACCCGTGGCGGGCTCAGCATCGGCGACGTGTTCGGCAACGTACGCGTGAATTCCGTCTCCGGCGACGTGCGCGTCGACGACCTCGCCGGCTCCTTGTGGGCCAGGGTCGGCACGGGCAACATCAACGCCGACGGGCTCGATGCGGAGAAGACGGATGTGGAGGTCGGGGCGGGCAACGTGCACCTCAGCTTCGTCAACCCGCCGACGGCCGTGAGAGCCGTCGTCAGGACGTCCGGTGACGTGGGCGTGCACGTACGCGGCGGCTCCTACGACGTTTCGGTGGTCGGACGCAACACCACCCTGGACATCAGCAAGGACCCCAGCTCGCCGCGGAAGATCACCGCGAGGGCGCCGGACGGCAACGTCACCCTGTGCTGCCGCTGAAGATCATCTGTGTACGGGCCTTAAGGTCTGTTTACTCCTGTGACTGATTGGTAAGTTCCCGGCATGGAGTCTGCGAAGCACGCCGGTGACGCCGCCGTCGCCGTGTCCAAGGCCTATGGCGTCGAGACCATGTTCACCCTGTCGGGAGGGCACGTCTTTCCGCTCTACGACGGCGCCGTGCACGAGGAGATGCGCATCCTCGACGTACGCCACGAGCAGAGCGCGGTCTTCGCCGCCGAAGCGACGGCCCGGCTGACCAGGAAGCCCGGGCTGGCCGTGCTGACCGCCGGCCCCGGCATTACCAACGGCGTCAGCGGCGTCGCGACCGCCCACTTCAACGGCTCTCCCGTGGTCGTCATGGGCGGCCGGGCGCCCCAGTCGCGCTGGGGCAGCGGCGCGCTGCAGGAGATGGACCACCCGCCGCTGCTCGACCCGATCACCAAGCTGTCGTTCACCGCGAGCGCCGCCGAGTCGGTCGGCCACGAGGTCGAGATGGCCTTCCGCACGGCGGTCGCCTCCCATCGCGGCCCGGTGTTCCTCGACTTCTACATGGACCACCTGTTCTCGCCGTCGCCGGTGCACGACGTGCAGACGCAGACGCCCTCGCCGCTGGAGCCCGACCCCGGCGACCTGGCGAACGTCGCCCGGCTGCTGGCCGAGGCCGAGCGGCCCGTGCTGGTGTACGGGTCCGACGTGTGGATGGAGCGCGCCGAGGAGGCCGCCCGCGACTTCGCCGAGACGTGGCGGCTGCCGGTCATCCCCAACGGCCAGGGCCGCGGCATCTTGCCATCCGGGCACGAGCTGCTCGTCACCCGGGCGCGCGGGCTCGCCTTCTCCCAGGCCGACCTGGTGATCGTGGTCGGCACCCCGCTCGACTTCCGCCTGGGCTACGGCTGGTTCGGCGGCAAGGACGGCGCGCCGCTGGCCCGCGTGGTCCACATCGCCGACGCGCCGTCCCAGCTGGCCACGCACATGCAGCCGGCCGCGTCCGCCGCCGGCGACCTGTCGGTGGTGTTCTGGAGCCTCGGCGCCGCCTGTGGCGACGCGGGCGTCAAGCCCGGCCGCTACGCCCCCTGGGTGACGAAGTTGTCCGACACGGCCGCCGCGGCCATCGCCGGCGACGCCGAGTTGCTGGCCTCCGGCTCCGACCCGATCCACCCCATGCGCATCTACGGCGAGCTGGGCAAGATCCTGGCCGACGACGCCGTGGTCATCGGCGACGGCGGCGACTTCGTCTCCTACGCGGGCAAGTACGTCGAGCCCCGGCAACCGGGCAACTGGCTCGACCCGGGCCCGTACGGCTGCCTCGGCACCGGCCTCGGCTACTCCATCGCCGCCCGCCTGGCCAGGCCGTCCTCACAGGTCGTGCTGCTGCTCGGCGACGGCGCCGCCGGGTTCTCCCTGATGGACGTCGACACCCTCGTACGCCACCGGCTGCCGGTCGTCATGGTCTGCGGCAACAACGGCATCTGGGGCCTGGAGAAGCACCCCATGCAGATGTTGTACGGCTACGACGTGGCGGCCGAGCTGCAGCCCCAGTGCCGCTACGACCAGGTCGTGACCGCGCTCGGCGGCGGCGGTGAACTCGTCACCAAGCCGTCGGAGATCGGGCCCGCGCTGCGCAGGGCGTTCGACTCGGGCATCCCCTACATGGTGAACATCGCCACCGACCCGCAGATCGCCTACCCCCGCAACACGACGGGGGTGTGATCGCTACTGCTTCGGGGTGGCCGACGGGGTGGGGCTCGGGCTGCCGCTCGTGCAGGGGCTGTCGACGACGACCAGCGTGACCTTGTCGCCTTCGTCCGCCATGGTGCCGCCCTTGGGCATCGTGGCCTTGACGGTGCCGCAGCGCAGGCCGGCGGTGGTGGTGGTCTGGTCGTCGAGGCCCACCTCGAAGCCCATCGCCAGGATCATTTCCTGCGCGTCCAGGAACCTCATCCCGACCACCTTGGGCACGCGCTTCTTGTCGGCGGTGGGCGTGGGCGATCCCGACGGCGTGCTGGTGGGTGTCTTGGTGGGCGTCGACGTGCTGCTGGGAGTCCTGGTCGGCTCGCTCGTCTCCGTCGTCCTGCCGGGCCGCGGTCGGGTGATGGTCGGCTTGGGCTCCGAGGTCGTCGGATCGGGCCTGGGCGGCCTGGTGGTTTTGATGGGAGACGGGTCGAGCGGCGATGTGTTGCCCTCAGGAACGGCGGTCTTGGTGACCTGCGGCTCGCCGGGGGTCATGCCCGTCAGGGCGACCGCGCCGGCGCCCGCGCCGAGCACCACCGCGACCGCGATGCCCGTGATCAGGCCGGTCCTGCGCGGCGCCTTCGCCGCCCGCCGGCTGCCCCCGCGACGTTCGGACACGTTCGTGTCCTGGGACGCCTGCTGGTGCGCACCGGTCTGGTACGCCTCCACCGGCGGAGCAGCCGCGCCCGTCCCGGTGGGGGGCGCCTGAACCGGCTCGGGCACGGGCGAGGGCTGCCCGCTGGCGGCCGCGCGGGCCGCCTCGCTCATGGCCTTGGCCGACGGGTAGCGCCTGGCCGGGTCTTTCGACAACGCGACCTCGACCAGCGTGCCCACCGCCGGGGGGATCTCGGCGGGCAGCGGCGGCGGGGCCTCGCGGATGTGCTTGAGCGCGATCGTGACCGCGCTGTCGCCGTCGAACGGACGCTGCCCCATCAGGCACTCGTACGCGACCACGCCGAGCGCGTAGATGTCGACCGCGGGCGTGACAGGCGCGCCCTCGGCCTGCTCGGGGGCGCAGTAGGCGGCCGTGCCTAGCACCATGCCGGCGTCGGTCAGCCGGTTGGCCAGATCGGATCTGGCGATGCCGAAGTCGGTCAGCACCAGCGTGCCGTCGCGCTGCACGAGGAGGTTGCCCGGCTTGACGTCGCGGTGCACGATGCCCTGGTCGTGCACGGCCTGCAACGCCGAGGCGGCCTGCGCGATCAGCTCCATGGCCTGCTGCGGCGCGATCCGGCCCAGCCTGGAAAGTAAGCGGTCGAGCGGCTCGCCGTCGACGAACTTCATCACCAGGTAGACGGTGTCGCCGCTGACGCCGTAGTCGTAGACGTCGACCACACCGCTGTGGTTGATCGTGGCCATCGCCCGCGCCTCCCCCTGGAAGCGAGCGACGAACCCGGGATCCTCCATACGGCCTGGCAGCAGCACCTTGACGGCGACGGTGCGGGCCAGGACGATATCCTCGCCCCGCCACACCTCGCCCATGCCGCCGGCGCCGATGCGGGTATCCAAGCGATACCGCCCCGCCAGCGTCGTCCCTTGTGCCACCATGACGCCCCCGTTACCCCCTACCTCAGTGACCTCTCCCACCCCGCGAGTCTCCAACAAAGCGAACTTTTATCGCGGTAAGGTAACACAGTGGTCACGGAAGTCAGAGAGTGTACGACTCACCTGTCCCACATGCCACTCAAATGCCTCAAGCCGTACAAACTCTATCCTGCGGCCTCGCGACGGGCCTTGTCCGCGTTTCGCGGAACTCAACGGCCGGATCGCTAGGCTGATCCCATGACGCTCGTTCCTGGCCTTCGCGCCCAGTCGCTCATCGTGGTCGAGATGGACGACACCGCCAAGAGCGTGGGCAGCGGAGACGTGCCCGTGCTGGCCACGCCCCGGCTGCTCGCGCTGGCCGAGGCGGCGACCGTGCGCGCCGTCGAGCGGCACCTCGCGCCGGGCCAGACGTCCGTCGGCACCCGGGTCGAGCTGGAGCACGTGGCCGCCAGCCCGCTCGGCACGCGCGTGCAGATCGGCGTCGAGCTGACCCGGGTCGACGGCCGTCGCCTGACCTTCGCCTTCGAGGCCCACGACGAGCACTCCGTCGTGGGCAAGGGCACGATCGAGCGTGTCCTCGTCGACCGCGCCCGATTCCTGGCCGCGAGCGAGCGCCGCACGACCTGAGGGCCGCTAGTCGTCGATGACGGCGATCAGGTCACCTTCCTGGATCACGTCACCCTCGCCCACCTTGAGCTGGGCCACCGTGCCGTCGTCCTCGGCGAGCACCGGGATCTCCATCTTCATCGACTCGAGGATGACGAGCGTGTCACCCTCGGAGACGGTGTCGCCCTCGCGGACGACGACCTTCCACACGTTGGCCACCATCTCGGCGCGTACCTCAGCCACCGCGACTCCCCTCTTTCCATGATCCGATGATGTTCGCGACCTAGGCGCGCATGCGCGCGACCAGACCGGTGTCGTAGTCGCCGGCGACGAACTCCGCGTTCTCCAGCAGCTCCGCACAGAATGGCAGATTGTTCTTGGGTCCCTCTACAGTGAACGCCGCCACCGCCTTGCGGCCCTTCTCCAGCGCGTCGGCGCGGCTCTCGCCGCGGACGCAGAGCTTGGCCATCAGCGGATCGTAGAACGGGGTGACCGTGTTGCCCACCTCATAGCCGGAGTCCACCCGCACGCCGTCGGCGACCGGCTCCTCCCACGCCGTGATCGTGCCGGGGCCGGGGAAGAACCGCTTCGGGTCCTCCGCGTAGACGCGGAACTCCATCGCGTGGCCGGCCGGCTCGGCCGGGACCTCGGGGCTCTCGCCCGCCGCGACGCGCAGCTGCAGCTCGACCAGGTCGACGCCGGTGACCAGCTCGGTGACCGGGTGCTCCACCTGCAGCCTCGTGTTCATCTCCAGGAACACGAAGTCCTGCCGGTCGGCGTCGACCAGGCACTCGACGGTGCCCGCGCCGGCATAGCCGACGGCCTCGCCGGCCCGTACGGCGGCGGCGAGCATGCGCTCGCGCAGCTCCGGCGTGATGCCGGGGGACGGCGACTCCTCGACCACCTTCTGGTGGCGGCGCTGCACCGAGCAGTCGCGCTCGCCCAGCGCCACGACCCGGCCGCCGGGCAGGCCGAGGATCTGCACCTCGACGTGGCGGGCCCGCTCGATGTAGCGCTCGAGCAGCACGGCGGGCCCGTCGAGCGCGTCACCCGCGCTCCCGGCGAACCTCGCCGCCGCCCTGGCCGCCTGGTCGTACGCCTTGCCCAGGCCCTCGTCGTCGTAGGCCACGCTCATGCCGATGCCACCGCCGCCGGCCGCGGTCTTGACCATGACCGGGTAGCCGATCGACTCTGCGGCCCGCAGCGCCAGCGACAGGTCGGTGACCGGCTCGCGGGTGCCCGCGGCGACCGGGACGCCCGCGGCCTCCATGACATTCCTGGCGTTGATCTTGTCGCCCATCCTGTCGATGGCCTCGGGCGCGGGCCCGATCCACACCATCCCCGCCTCGATCACGGCCCTGGCGAACGCGACGTTCTCCGCGAGGAACCCGTAGCCCGGGTGCACGGACCGCGCGCCCGTCGCGCGCGCCGCCTCCAGCACCTTGCCGGCGTCGAGATAGCTCTGCGCGGGGTTGCCCGGGCCGATCAGCACCGCCTCGTCGGCCTCGCGGACGAACGGCAGGTCGGCGTCGGCCTCCGAGTGCACGGCGACGGCACGCAGGCCCATCCGTTTGACCGTGCGGATGATCCGCCGCGCGATCTCTCCTCGGTTGGCGACCAGAACGGGTCCGAGCGTCTCAGTAAGCACGCCGACCACCTTATGACCGCCACCGGCTTGACCCCTTTCCCCCGAAACCACCGAAGCGGCGAGCACGATCTGTAGGAACCCCACAATGAGGAGCGCTCCACGGGCCGGTGGAAGGCGTGCCGGGCGGCAACAACGTTAGACGCGGCCACGGTCGATCACACGCCCGAGCGCCTCGATCGCGTGGGGGTCGTAGGAGCCGCCCGGTGACTGCCGGACGCGCTCCAGCGCCGCTCCGGCGCGGTCGCGGTCGGTCGAGGGCCCCACCAGGTCGTCGTAGGCGTTGGCGACCTTGATGATGCGGCTCGACAGCGGCGGGTCCTCGGTGATCGGGTCGCACTGCCGCCTGACCACCTCGGCCACGCGGTCGAGCACGCCCGTCTGCCGGATCACCTCGGCGCCCAGCTCGGCGATGCGGCGGGCCTGCTCGGGCTCGGTGAGCACGGTGGCGCCGCCGGGGATCGGGTCGCGCAGGGACAACTGGCCGATGTCGTGCATCAGCGCCGCGTATTCCAGCTCCAGCAGCTCGGGCTCGGCCATGCCCAGCTCTCTGCCGATGGCCACGGCCAGCCGGCTCACCCGGCGCGAGTGCCCGGGCTCGACGTAGCCGCCGACCTCCGTCACCCGGGACAGGGCGCGCACGGTCTGCAGGTAGGTGGCGCGGATGCCGGCGTATTTTCTGAAGGCGACCTGGGTGACCAGCAGCGGGGCGGCGAACACCAGCAGCGCCACCAGGTCCATGCTGTGCGTGGCCAGCGCGAGCAGCACGCCCGACGAGCCCACGGCGGCGCCCAGCGGGAACGCCATGTTGATCTCGTCGCGCACCGCCACCCGGAACGCGGTGCGCACCTGCTCCGCCCTGAGCAGCGCCGCGATCAGCACGTCGATCAGCAAGGTGATCGTGATGAGCGTGGCCATCGCCGCGAGCGCCGGCCACCACGTGCTGGTCGGCGGCTTGGTGAGCTCGTAGAGCGGGTCGGCCAGCGGCCGGAACGCGAACGCCGGCAACGCGCCGATGAGCAGCCGCCTGGCCATCGCGTCGAGCCGCGGCGGGCGGCCGACGGCCAGGTGCGGCAGCGCTCCCGCGGTCATGCCGACCGCGATCACGGCGACCACCTGGAGCGCGGGGTGGCGCAGCGGATTCTGGCTGAGGTCGAGCAGCAACGTGTAGCCGAGCGCCGCGGCGGCCCCGATGGGCGCGACCTCCCTGTTGCCCGGCATGGTGAGCCTGGCCAGCTCGCCGACCGCGATCAGCGCGCCGAACCCGACCGCGATCTCCGGGCGTTCGAGCCCGGCGGCGGCGGTGTAGCCGACCCCCGCCACCGCGACCAGCCCGGCCGCGCAGATGAGCAGGAGCTGCCCCGAGTCGAGCCGGCGCAGGACCGTGCCCACGGACCGCTCGGCCCGCCTCCGGGGACGCGCTGTGGTGATCATTGACCGGTCACGACCTCGATGGGCATGGTCGGGTCGTCGTGGTCCTTGATGGGGGACTCGGCGGCCTCGGGAGGCGGCGGGTCGACGCGGCGCGGCGGCTGCCACGGCTCGCGCTCGAGCGCCCTGATGAAGGCCGCGACCATGACCGGGTCGAAATGGGTGCCGGCGCACTTGCGCAGCTCCTCCACGGCCACCGGCACCGGCCTGGCGCCGCGGTAGGAACGGTCGGAGGTCATCGAGTCGAACGCGTCGGCCACCGCGATGACCTTCGCGAACTCGGGGATCTCCTCACCTGCCAGCCCCATCGGGTAGCCGGTGCCGTCGTGGCGCTCGTGGTGGTGCATGATGCCGGCGTAGGCCTCGTCGAGGAACCCGATGCCGCGCACGATCTCCAGCCCGCGCATCGGGTGCAGCTGGATCGCGGCGAACTCCTCCTCCGTGAGCGGCCCGTCCTTCTGCAGCACCTTGGTCGGCACGCCGAGCTTGCCCACGTCGTGGAGCATGCCGGCGTAGCGGATCGCCCGCACCCGCTCGACCCCCATGCCGATCTCATGAGCGATCATGGAGGAGGCGTGCGAGACCCGCGTGCAGTGGCCGCGCGTGTAATAATCTTTCGTCTCCACCGCCTGGCAGAGCGCGGCGATGGTGGCGTCGTAGGAGCGCTGCTGCGCGTGATATTGGCCGAACGCCCACCGCGCCACGAAGAGCGGCACCAGCACCAGCACCGCCGAGATCGACGCCACGGTGGCCCACAGCCCCGCCACCAGCAGCCCGAACGTGCCGTAGCCCAGATAGGACAGCAGGAACTGGACCATGCCGCGCATCGGCACCTCGGTGGCCCGCGACCCCGTGGCCAGCGCGATCACGGTGAGGGTGAGGACGATGTTGAGCGGCACGAAGACCGCCGTGGCCGCGACGTAGGGGCCGATCAGGTCGTCGAACGCGTTGACCTGGGGCACGCCGACCTGCCCGTCGAGCGCGACGTAGACCCACCCGGCCGCGAAGCCGCAGATGGCGAACTGGGCGCCGTTGAACAGGCGTTTGATCAACGGCAGCCCCGGCCGCACGCTCACGATCGCGGTCAGCCCCACCAGCGCCGCCCCCTCGGGACCGAGCAGCACCACGGCGGCCAGCGAGGCCGAGAAGCTCACCGAGACAGCGAACTGCTCCACGTTGAGCAGCGTCGGCATCGACTCGCACACCAGGAACAGCAGCGCGAGCACGAGCAGGATGTCGAGGTTCTCCGGAGCCACGGGGGCACCGGAGACCACGACGCCGCGAACGATGAGAGCGGCCGCCACCCCGATCACAGCGACCAGATAGGCCCTTGCGGGCCACGGCAGATCACGCATTGCGGCCCCCCTACGGCGGTCAGGTCCAGGAGACCCCGGGTGGGATCGCTCCACCGAACACCATGACCATCGGAGCGGCCAGCACGGCGGCCATGAACAGCCGGGCGACCATAGCCTTCAACATACGCATGCCTCCACGGTCGACTTGTGGAGTTTCACGCTACAGAAGAGGACGTTGTCGCACCGCTCGAGTGTGAAATAGCAAGCAAAGCGTAATCAAGCAACTACGAGACGCGATGTGCGGCGGACCACTCCACGGTCTTCTTCACGCCGGTCGACAGGTCGGTGCGCGGCTGCCAGCCGAGCCCGTCGTGGGCCGGCACCGGGTCGACCGCCATCGCCGGCAGGTCGCCCACGCGCGGCTGCGCGAACCCCGGCTTGTCCTGGGCGCCCGCCGCGTCGGCGATGAGCGAGTGCAGCCGGCGGTCGCTGGTCTGGATGCCGGTGCCGAGGTTGAACCTGCGGCCGTTGCCTTCCGCCCCGCACGCCCTGACGAAGCCGTCGACCACGTCGTCGACGTAGATGTAGTCGCGGGTCTGGGTGCCGTCGCCGTAGAGGACCGTGGGCGTGCCCGACAGCAGCGCGTCGGTGAAGATGGCGACCACGCCGGCCTCGCCCTCGGGCGACTGGCGCGGGCCGTAGACGTTGGAGAGCACCAGCGTGGTGTATTCGAGACCGTAGAGGGCCCGGAACGTGGCGAGGTAGGTCTCGCCGCTCAGCTTGGACGCGGCGTAAGGGGAACGCGGGTCGGTCGGCGCGTCACCGGGCACCGGGATCGTCGACGGCCTGCCGTAGACCGCCACCGACGAGGCGAACACCACCTTGCGGGTGCGCCCCTCGTGGGCCGCGGCCAGCACGGACGCCGTGCCGGCGACGTTGACGCCCGCGTCGTGCACCGGGTCGGCGACGCTCTTGCGCACGCTGATCTGCGCGGCGAGGTGGCAGATGACCTCGGGTTGCAGGTCGGCGACCAGCCCGATCAGCGCGGGGTCGCGTACGTCGATCTCGTGCAGCCGGAAGCGGTCGCTCCCGGTCGCCTGCGCCAGGTTGCCCCGGCGCCCTGAGGACAGGTCGTCGACCACGTCGACCTCGTGTCCGTCGGCCAGCAGGCGATCGACGAGATTCGAACCGATGAACCCGGCACCCCCGGTGACCAACGCGCGCATGCGGTCGATCCTAGTCGGCCAGCTCCGACCTCACTTGCGCGATGCGGGCCAGGACCTTGGAACGCAGGTCGGCCGGGACCGGGTCGCAGCCGCAGTGTTTGTGCACAAGCGCCTTGACCGCTTTGTCCAGATCATATTCCTGCAGGCACGGGCTGCACTCGTCGAGATGCACGCGGATGCCGGCGACGTCGCTTTCGGTCAGCTCGCCGTCGAGGTAGGCGTAGACCTTGTCGAGCACCTCACGACAGTCGGTGTCATGCGGGTTGCCACAGCTCATTTCGATCCCTCCGCCGGGACCAGGCCACGCTCGCGAGCATAGTCCTCAAGGAGGCCCCGCAACTGCCTGCGTCCCCTGTGCAGCCTCGACATCACGGTGCCGATCGGAGTGCCCATGATGTCGGCGATCTCCTTGTAGGGGAAGCCCTCGACATCGGCCAGGTAGACGGCGATCCTGAACTCCTCGGGCAGGGCCGCCAGAGCCTGCTTGATGTCGCCGTCGGGCAGGTGCTCGAGCGCCTCGACCTCGGCCGACTTCAGCCCGCTCGAGGTGTGGGACTCAGCCCGCGCGAGCTGCCAGTCCTCGATCTCCTCGGCGCCCGACTGCTTCGGCTCGCGCTGCTTCTTGCGGTAGCTGTTGATGAAGGTGTTGGTCAGGATCCGGTAGAGCCACGCCTTGAGGTTGGTGCCCTGCTGGAACTGGTGGAACGATGCGAACGCCTTGGCGAAGGTCTCCTGCAGCAGGTCCTCCGCGTCCGCGGGATTTCGGGTCATCCGGAGCGCGGCGGAGTAGAGCTGCTCGAGATACGGCATGACGTCGCGCTCGAATCGCTCGCTTCGCTGCTCCAGCGTCTCCGCGCCTGTCGCGGGCACCGGACCCACCCCCCTAAGATCACCGGTGGCCGACCGTGGCGGAACACCGTACTCAGGGGAGGATACCCGCTGGCCCGTGACCTCCTGGTCGGCGGGTTGGGGGCTGAGCAATGTGAGCATGCTCGTCGCAACACACCCGCGCCCTCGTCTGTTCCCGCAAGATAGAAGGTACGAAGGACCCGGTGCGGGGAACGTCATAACGTACCGGCTGGTAGCCCTTTTTCCGTAACCCAGGAGTCGCGTGTGCTGCCCATTCCGGCCGAGGAACTGAACGGCTCAGGGACGCTCGGGCCGTACTGGACCTTCTACCGCGCCGTCGCCGCCGAGCAACTGACCAGATGGCTTCCCAGCCAGCCCTCCGTGATCCTCGACCTGTCCGGCGGCCGCGGGCGGTGGTCCGGCCAGGCCTCCAGGGCGGGGCACCGGGTGATCGAGGTTCTCGACTTCCGCCGGACCGTCGACGCGCAGTCCCGGTTGCGCGATGCCGACCGCGTCCGGCACGTACGCGCCGACGATCTGTCGTTCCTGCCCGACGAGAGCGTGGACGCCGTCCTCGCCGAAGAGCGCGCGATGTCGGTCGAGCTGATGGCCGAGTCGGCGATGAGCGACGTGGCCAGGGTGTTGCGCCCCGGCGGCCGGGCGCTGGTGTGCGTCGACTCGCTCGTGCTCGGCATGGCGATCCTGGCCGAGCAGGGCCAGTGGCAACACCTGCGCCAGACCGGCGAGGTCATGCTCGTGCCGTGGCCCGACGGCAGCATCACGCGCTGCTTCAGCAGCGGGCAGCTGCGCGAGCTGCTGGCGGGCACCGGGTTGGAGGTGGAGTGGATGCGGCCGCGCACGGTGTTGTCGCCGTCCACGGTCGACCACGTGCTCTCGTCCGACGCGCGCGCCCTGTCCTACCTGGTGCGCACGGAGCTCGATGCCCATCCCGACGACGACGACACCGTCGGCATCCACCTGGTGGCCAGCGCCCGCAAACGCTGAACGCCCTGCTGGCAGGCGCTGACGATCGACCGGGCCGCCGTTCTTCGTGGCCGGCGGCCCCGGCGCGGTCAGCGGCGGCGCTCCCGTTTCCCCTGGCACTGCACGCACCGCGCGGCCTCGGGGCGGGCCTCCAGCCGGCCTTCCGGCACGGGCTTGCCGCAGTCGACGCACCTGCCGTAGGCGCCTTCGTCGATGCGCTCGATCGCCTCCACCACCGCGCGGCGCTGCGCGGTGGCCACGGTCAGCATGGCCTGCGCGCGGTCGGCGTCGGTCAGGTCGGAGCCCGCGTCGGCCGCGGAGTATTCCCGCACCGCGACGGGGTCGCCTTTGAGGACCCCGATCGAGCGGTCCAGTTCGGCGAGCATGTCTTTCAGCCGCTCACGAGCGGTCGTGACGTCCACGAATCCGCACCTCCGGGTGAATGAGGGAAGCCTGCGGCCAGGACTCCCCGGATGTCCCCGCCGGCGCGATCAATGGGGGTCTATGTGGCGGTGACACCGAGTGAACGGTTGCATCGCTTTCTCACCGAATGCCCACTTACCGTGCTTCTTACACCTTTAGAACAGCGCAGGATCCCCCGCCTCGGGGAGCGGTTTGATGAGGTCGGGGCCGTTGTTCCTGACATTGTTCACATCCGTGGCGACCGCGTACGCCGTGAGCCGCCCCGACTCGGCGGGCACCAGCAGCTCCGAGGCCCGCTCGGTGTCGGTGAGCTTGGGATCGAGCCATTCGGCCCAGCGGTCGCGCTCGATCATCATGGGCATCCTGTCGTGGATGCGGCCCAGGTGGTCTTCGGCGTCTGTGGTGATGACGGTGCAGCTGACGAGCCATTTGAGCGGGTCGTCGTCGGCGCGCGACGGATCCTTCCAGAACTCGTACAGGCCGGCCATGGCCAGCACCCCGCCGTCCGCGGGATGGATGAAGTACGGCTGTTTCTTCTTTTCGCCTTCGACCGGCATCCACTCGAAATAGCCGTCGGCCGGGAGCAGGCATCTGCGCTTGGCGAACGCCCGGCGGTAGGACGGTTTGTCCGCCAGCGTCTCGGCCCTGGCGTTGATCAGCCGCGAGCCGATCGACGGGTCCTTCGCCCAGGCGGGGACCAGGCCCCACTTGACGATCCTGAGCTGGCGGACCGCCCGCTCTGCCTCGTGGGGCACGCGGCTCAGGACGGCGTAGACGTTCTTGGTCGGCGCCACGTTGTAGTCGGCGCCGAGCTCCTTGTCGGGGTCACCGTCCTGCTCGATCTGGAACTCCTCGAGCAGCTCGTGCTTCTTGCGCGCCGAGGCGTATCTACCGCACATGACACCACACTGCCATGTCCTTCCCTCACTCGCGTGTCCGCCCTGCGGCGGCGCGCAGCTTCGACCGCGTCCCGCCACTCCCAGTACTCTTTGACCATGCCCGCTCCGCTCTGGCCCGCACCGACGGCGACGACCCCCGTCAGCGCCACCGTCTCGCTGCCCGGCTCCAAGTCGGTGACCAACCGCGCGCTCCTGCTCGCCGCACTCGCCGACGGCCCCGGCGTCGTGCGCGGTGCGCTGCGCAGCCGCGACGCGGACCTGATGGCGGCCGCGCTGCGGGCGCTCGGCACCACGCTGGTGGCCGGCGGCGAGAGCGCCGCGGGGGTCGACTGGCACGTGACGCCCGGCCCGGTCCGCGGCGGCGTGAGCATCGACGCCGGCCTGGCGGGCACGGTCATGCGCTTCGTCCCGCCGATGGCCGCGCTGGCCGACGGCCCGGTCCACTTCGACGGCGACCCTCACGCACGCAAGCGTCCGATGGGGCCCATTCTCGACGCGCTGCGATCGCTGAAGGCGCGGGTCGACAACGACGCGCTGCCGTTCACGATCACCGGGCCCGTCACGGGCGGCGAGGTGACGCTGGACGCGTCGGGCTCATCGCAGTTCGTCTCGGGGCTGCTGCTGGCGGCCGCGCGCTTCGAGAAGGGCGTCACGATTCGCCACGTGGGCCCGCCGGTGCCCTCGCAGCCGCACATCGAGATGACGGTGCAGATGCTCAGGGCGGCCGGCGTCACGGTCGACGACGGCGAGCGCGACGTGTGGCGCGTCGAGCCCGGCCGGATCGCGGCGAGAGACGTCACGGTCGAGCCCGACCTGTCCAACGCGGCCCCGTTCCTGGCCGCCGCGCTGGTCACGGGCGGCACGGTCACCATCCCGGCATGGCCCGCCGAGACCACACAGCCCGGCGACGCCCTGCGGGGCCTGCTCACCTCCATGGGCGCCACGGTCACCCGCACGGCCGACCTGGTCGTCACGGGCACGGGCGAGATCACCGGCGTCGACGCCGACCTGCACGAGGTCGGCGAGCTGACCCCGACGATCGCCGCGCTGGCCGCGCTCGCGCGCACCCCGAGCCGCATCCGGGGCGTGAGCCACCTGCGCGGCCACGAGACCGACCGCCTGGCCGCGCTGGCCACCGAGATCAACCACCTCGGCGGCGACGCCGAGGAGACGGAAGACGGCCTGGTCATCCGCCCCCGCCCGCTGCTCGGCGGCACTTTCCACAGCTACGACGACCACCGCATGGCCACCGCTGGAGCGGTGATCGGGCTCGCGGTCCCGGGAGTGCGGGTGGAGAACGTCGCGACGACCGCCAAGACCCTGCCAGAGTTCGTCCAGATGTGGGCGGCGATGCTGGACACCCGATGACGACGGTGATCCGGCCGCTGCCCGCCGCTGGTTTCATGGGGGAAACCCCGGGCACGTCGGAGATGGGCGACACGTGACTGCGCGCTGCCCGCACCAACCCGCCGCACCCGGCCCGCGTCACCGAGCACCCTGTCACCGACCACAGAGGGGAAGCGAGCGTATGGGAGCGGACCGCTGAGAAAGCGGGAGTACGACGAGGACGACGTACGGGTCAGGCCGGGCAAGGGGTCACGGCCGCGCACCCGGATCCGTCCTGCGCACGAGGACGCCGTCGGAGGTTTCGTGATCGCCGTCGACCGGGGCCGCTACACCGTCCTGGTCGAGCCCGAACGTCCTAAGGGGTCGGCCCAGAAACGCAGGCAGCAGTCGCAGCGCCGCCTGGTGGTCGCCATGAAGGCCCGCGAGCTCGGCCGCAAGGGCATCGTCGTGGGTGACCGGGTCGCCCTGGTCGGCGACGTCTCCGGCCGCCCCGACACCCTGGCGAGGGTCGTCCGCGTGGACCCGCGCAGCTCGATGTTGCGCCGCTCGGCCGACGACACCGATGACACCGACGGCATCGAACGCCCGGTCGTCGCCAACGCCGACCAGCTCGTCATCGTGACCGCCCTGGCGGATCCGCCGCCCCGCCCCCGCATGATCGACCGCATTCTGGTGGCCGCGTTCGACGCCGAGATCGACGCTCTGCTCTGCCTCACCAAGTCCGACCTCGCTCCGCCCGACTCCCTGGTCGCCCTGTACGAACCGCTGGGTGTCTCGCACGTCGTCGTGCGCAAGGGCGGCTCGCTCGACGAGCTGCGCGACCACCTGACCGGGCGCATCAGCGTTCTGGTCGGCCACTCGGGCGTCGGCAAGTCCACCCTGGTCAACGCCCTGGTCCCCGACGCCAACCGCGCCGTCTCCCAGGTCAACGCCGTCACGGGCCGCGGCCGCCACACCTCCACCTCGGCCGTCGCCCTGGAGCTGCAGGAGGGTGGCTGGATCATCGACACCCCGGGGGTGCGCAGCTTCGGCCTGGCCCACGTGTCGGTGGAGACGGTGCTGGCCGCGTTCCCCGACCTGGTGGAGGGCACGGTCGACTGCCCGAAGGGCTGCACCCACCTGGGCGACGCCTGCGCCCTGGACGCCCGGGTGGCCGCCGGCAACGCCGACCCCGCCCGCCTGGAGTCGCTCCGCCGCCTCCTGTCCAGCCGCGACGGCTCACCCGACGACTCTCCCTGACCCCTTTCACGTGCCCTTACGTGCTGTCATGGCGAGCTCGTACCCGCTGCCTTTCTGGCGGTCAATGGGCGGGCAAAAGGGACGGACTGCCACGGAAGATCAGTGACATCTCTCGACATGACGTACTTACCACTGACAGGGAAAAGGGATACCGGTTACCAGAAAAGAGACGTTGGTGACTGATGTTCGGTATACGACTCACGGTAGCGTGGGCGACCGTGCAGGGTTACAACGATGATCTTCGCCTCGCGCATGTCATGGCGGACGCCGCCGATGACCTGACCATGCGGCGGTTCAAGGCGGTCGACCTGAAGGTCGACACCAAGCCCGATCTGACGCCGGTCAGCGACGCCGACCGCGCGGTGGAGGAGGCCATCCGGGGCACGCTGCGCCGTGCCAGGCCGCGCGACGCGGTCGTGGGAGAGGAGTTCGGCAAGACCGGGTGGGGCGCCCGGTCGTGGATCATCGACCCCATCGACGGCACCAAGAACTACGTGCGCGGCGTGCCCGTGTGGGCGACCCTGATCGCGCTCATGGAGTACGGCCAGGTCGTCGTCGGCCTCGTGTCGGCCCCCGCGCTCGGCAGACGCTGGTGGGCGGCCACCGAGGGCGGCGCGTGGACCGGCAAGAGCCTGACCAAGGCGTCCAGGATGACCGTGTCGTCGGTATCGGCCCTGGAGGACGCGTCGTTCTCCTACTCCAGCTTCGACGGCTGGGAGAAGACGGGCCGGCTCGACAACTTTCTCGACCTCGGCCGCGCCTGCTGGCGCACGAGGGCGTACGGCGACTTCTGGTCGCACATGATGGTCGCGGAGGGCTCGGCGGACGTGTCCGCCGAGCCCGAGTTGTCGCCGTGGGACATGGCGGCGCTCACCGTGATCGTCGAGGAGGCCGGCGGCGTGTGGACCGACGTCGCGGGCGTGAAGGGCCTGGAGGGCGGCAGCCTCGTCTGCACCAACGGCACCCTCCACGACGAGGTCGTCCGCCGGCTCAACGCCTAGGCCCAGCCTCGGCCTGGATGCCGGCGGTTGCGACGTTCAACTCCCGTTCATCCTTGTACGTCACATTTCCCCCATACGTGACCCCGCTGGGCGGATTGTCGTGTCCCAGCGGATCCTGGTCCCAGAAGTTCCCCCGGTAGACCACGTTCTCCAGCGGCGGCCCCACCTCGAGGACGGCCGTGTTGTCCGCCCGCAGGACGACGTTGCCCTCCACCGTCACCCACGAGGCCCCGTAGTCGGTGTAGAGCCCGAAGTTGTACGGCGTGCGCGTGTCCTTGATGACGTTCCCCTGGACGAGCGCCTGGTTGTCCATGGAGTCGCCCTGCGGCCCCGACAGGTAGACGCCGCCCCCGTCGGCCAGGACCTCCATGGTGTCCGCCGTGAGGTTGCGCAGGATGCGGGTGGCCTGCCCGGAACCCACGACGATCCCGCAGTGGGGCACGTGGGCCACCTCGTTGTGCGCGACCACGCAGTCACGCGTGCCCGCCACGGAGATGCCAGGCGCGCCGCTGAACTCGAGCCCGATGTGGTGCACGCGGTTGTCCTCGATCGAGGTCGCCCGGCTGCCGGAGGCCTCGATGCCGGCGCCCGACAACGTGTCGAACGCGCAGCGGCGCACCGCGAGACCGGCGCCGCCGGTGACGCCCAGCCCGGAGGCGCCGAGCCGGGTGAACCGGCAGCTCTCGATCGTCACGTTCTCGGCGGCGTCGAAGGTGACGCAGGCGGGGATCGTGACGGAAGCGGAGGGATACGTCACGGACGCCCCTTCCCCGATGACCGCCGTTTCGACGCCGCCGCCCTCGTAGTAGCCGGTGCCGTGGTAGTGCAGGAACCCCTCGGGCGCGCTCGGACGCAGCCAGCCGGCCTCGGCGAACACCAGGCCCTTGAACGACACGTCCCGTGTCCCTGTGACGCTCACCAGGCGCTCCAGGACAGGCGCGACGACCCGCGTACGGGAGGGGTGCTCGTCGGAGCGGGGCAGGTACATCAGCACGTGCCGCCCTGGACGCGACCGGTCGAGCACGAAGGTGCCCGGCTCGGCCAGGAAGGCGGCGTCGTTCTCGATGCGGGTGGGCAGGCCGGGCCCGCTCGACGACCGGCCCTCCCACGTGGAGTTGTACAGCTCGCCGGCCCACCCGAAGGCGGGTTGCGCCATGGTGATCACGGTGGCGTCCCCGTCGCGGGAGACGGCGGCGACCCCGCAGCGGGCCTCCGTCCAGGGGTAGACGCCCCGGAAGACGAACTCGACGTCTCCGGGGCTGCGCCAGCCGAGCGACTCGCCTTCGGTGACGTAGCCGGTGGCGGTCGCGCGGGCCTCGCCAGGCAGCCCGGGGACGGCGGCCCGCTCGGCCCGGCGCCCGTCGACGTAGAGCTGGCGGGTGTCGAGCTCGCCGACCTCGGCCACCCAGACGCCGTCGCGTTCCTGCCATCCCGTGATGACCCGCCCGCCGCTGATCACGGGCTCCTCCTGCTCGGGGGTGCCGTAGCCGTACGCCTGGAAGACGATCCCCGAATCGGCCTCGGTCAGCTCGAACGGCCGCGCGAGCGGGTGCACGCCACCCCTAAGGTGGACGACGGCGTCGCCGCCGGTCTCGCGGGCCGCGGCCCTGGCGCGGTCGAGGGTGGCGAAGGGACGCCCGGCCGATCCCGGCCAGGAGTCGTCGCCGGAGGGCGCGACGTGGAACTGGAACATCTGAACCACCTTTGCTGTTTATGCCGTACACGGAGAAGTACACCATAAACGAGGGAGGGCGCGCATGGCGAGGGGCAGGGCCGACGACCCCGACCACGGAGTCGAGCTGCTGTGGAGGGCCGGCGGCCGCGAGCCGAGGCAGGGCCTCAGCCTGCCCAGGGTCGTGCGGGCCGCCGTCGAGCTCGCCGACGACGAGGGCCTGGCGGGCCTGTCGATGCGCAAGGTCGCCGACCGGCTCGGGTTCACGACCATGTCGCTCTACCGTCACGTGCCCGGCCGCGGCCAGCTCGTCGACCTGATGCTCGACGAGGTTCTCGGCGAGCACCCGCGGGCCCCGGAGACGGGCGGCTGGCGGGCCCGCCTGGAGGCCGTGGCCAGGCACGCGTGGGAACTCCGCAAGCGGCATCCGTGGCTGGCCGAGGTGCGCGGCAGCCGCCACGTCCCCGGTCCCAACGCCGTCGCCCACTACGACTACATGCTGAGCACGCTCGCCGGCACGGCGCTGCGCCCCTCGGAGGTCATCGCGGTCGTGGGCATGGTCGGCCGGTTCGTCGACGCGGAGGCCCTGGTCCTGGTCGAGACCCGGCGGGAGGAGCGGCGCAGCGGGGTGTCGGAGGAGGAGTGGTGGGGCTCGCGCGACTCGCTCTTCGAACGCCTCGACCGCTATCCGATGCTCTCCCACCTGTGGACAGCGGGCGGCTGGGACCAGCCCGAGGACTCCTTCGACTTCGGCCTGCGCCGGCTGCTCGACGGCATCGAGGTCCTCGTTCGACAGCGTGACGAAATTCGTGATGAAATATGCACGGAATGCGGCGGCCCCCTGGAGCCGGCTCCGTCCGGCCGTCCCCGCGTCTACTGCTCACGCGCCTGCCAGCAGCGCGCCTACCGGAAACGCAGGAAAGGTTAAAGCGCCAGCACGCGCCCCACCGCGCTCATCAGGGCGTCCCGGTAGCCACCCCCGAACAACACCACGTGCACGAGCAGCGGATGCAGCTGGTGCAGCGGCACCCGCTCCCGCCACCCCTCCGCAAGCGGCCACTCCTCCCGGTAGGCACCCAGCACCCGGTCGAGGTACGGCAGCCCGAACAGGTCGAGCATGGCCAGATCGGTCTCCCTGTGCCCGCCATGGGCGGCCGGATCGACCAGCACCCCCGACCCGCCCGACCACAACACGTTCCCGCTCCACAGGTCACCGTGGATGCGCGCGGGAGGCCCGGCCGGCCCCGCCACCTCGGCGAACCGGTCCACCGCCCGCTCGACCAGGGAGACGTCCCGTGCCGGCAACCGGGCCTGCCGCAGGAACGGAAGCACCCGCCGCGAGGCGTAGAAGGACGGCCAGTCGGCCGCGGGCGCGTTGTCCATCGGCAGTTCGGCGATGAACCCCGGCCACGGCGCGCCGAAACCGTCCGCCCCCTCGCCGTGCAGCCGGGCCAGCGCACGCCCGAACCGCTCGGCCGCCGCGGCGCTGGGCGGCTCCTGCCGCACCCACGACACCACGAGCCGGTCGGGCCCGGCCTCGATCACCTCGGGCACCGCGATCGCCTCGCCCAGCCACCGCAGCCCGGCGGCCTCGGAGGCGAACATCTCGGAGCGGCGCCCGCCGCCTTGGCCGCTCTTCACGAACACCTCGCGCCCGTCGTTCAGCACGCCCCGCTGGAGCCGCCGGCCGTGCGACGAGCCGAGGTCCTCAGTCCGTCTCATCGGCGATGTGCTTGGCCACGCCCTCGGATGCCGCCTTGACCAGCGCGAGCACCTCCTCGAACCCTTCGGGGCCCCCGTAGTACGGATCGGGCACCTCGGCTCCCTCCGGCGCGGCAGGGTCGAACGACCGGAACAGCCTCACCTCCACCTCGTACGGAGCCATCCGCCGCAAAGTGGAAAGGTTGTCCCGATCCATGGCCAGAACCAGGTCATAACGGGCGAACCAGTCGCCCGCGAACTGCCGTGCCCGGTGCACCGAGCCGTCGTACCCGTGCCGGGCCAGGATGTCGAGCGCCCGCTCGTCCATGGGATCCCCCACGTGCCATTCCCCGGTCCCGGCGCTCTCGACGGTCACCCGGTCCCCCAGCCCGCGGCCGTTGAGCGTCTGGCGGAGCACCACCTCCGCCATCGGGGAGCGGCAGATGTTGCCCATGCATACGAGGCATACGCGATAAGTCATAGCACCCATCATGAGGGTGACCTGGTGCGTTCACCGAACGTTCACCCTCGTTAGGGGTCTGAGTCACCTTCGCTGCATAGCTTCATGGCGACTAAGGACCAAGTGGGAGGAACCCAACCGTGAAGTATGCAGGCCGGCTCGCCGCCGTGGCCTTCGTCGGCGCGCTCTCGCTCGCTGCGTGCGGCACAGACAACAACACCGGGGCCAGTGGCACCACCGCCGCCACCGAGGCCGCGGCAGACAGTGGTCTGAGCGGCACGATCAACGCTGCGGGCTCCTCTGCCCAGGCCAACGCGATCGACCAGTGGAAGAAGGAGTTCCAGGCCAAGAACTCCGGGGTGAGCATCAACTACCAGCCCAGCGGCTCCGGCGCCGGCATCCAGGCGTTCATCCAGGGCACGGTCGCGCTCGCGGGTTCCGACTCGGCCCTGAAGGACGACGAGCCCGCCAAGGCCGACGCCCGGTGCAAGACCGGCAAGGCCGTCAACATCCCCATGGTGACCGGCCCCGTCGCGGTCGTGTACAACCTGCCCGGCGTCGAGGGCCTGCAGTTGTCCCCCAAGACGCTCGGCGGCATCTTCAACAGCAAGATCACCAAGTGGGACGACCCGGCCATCAAGGCCGACAACCCCAATGCCACGCTCCCGTCCACGCCGATCCAGGCCTTCCACCGGGCCGACGAGTCGGGGACCAGCGACAACTTCACCAAGTTCCTCGAGGCCACCGCCGACTGGCCGTACGAGGCCGCCAAGGCGTGGCCCGCCGAGGCCAAGGGCCAGGGCGCCAAGGGCTCCGACGGCATCGCCACCTCGGTCAAGGACACCGAGGGCGCGATCAGCTACGTCGAGATGTCGTACGCCGACAACTCCCAGCTCCAGAAGGCCAAGGTCGCCAACGGCTCCGGCGAGTTCGTCGAGCTGACCCCGGAGAGCGCGGCCAAGACCGTCGAGACCGCCGAGATCAAGGGCACCGGCAACGACCTCGCCCTGTCGATCGACTACGCCACCAAGGCGCCGGGCGCCTACCCGATCGTGCTGGTGACGTACGAGATCACCTGTGAGAAGGGCCTGTCGGCCGAGGAGTCGAAGCTGGTCAAGGCGTTCCTCACCTACACCGCCAGCGACGAGGGCCAGGCGGCGCTGAAGGACCTGGGCTACGCCCCGCTGTCCGGAGAGCTGCTCACCAAGGTCCGCTCCACCGTCGAGGCGATCTCCTAAGAGCTGATGACGACCAAAACGGAAATCCGTGAAGGCGGACCGGCCACGAGCCGGTCCGCCTCGCGGCGCAGCCATGGTGAAGCGCCCTTCCGCTTCCTGTCCACCGGGGCCGGCATCCTCCTGCTGGGGATCATGGCGGCCATCGCCGTCTTCCTCATCGGCGAGGCCATCCCCGCGCTGCGGGCCAACAAGGGCAACTTCCTCACCGAGCTGACGTGGGACCCGAACAACAGCCAGGTGTTCGGCATCGGCGCGCTGGCGTTCGGCACCGTGCTCAGCTCGGCACTCGCACTCGTCATCGCCATGCCCATCGCGGTGGGCGTGGCGCTGTTCATCTCCCACTACGCGCCGCGACGCCTGGCCGGGCCGCTCGGTTACCTGATCGACCTGCTCGCCGCGGTGCCCAGCGTGATCTACGGCCTGTGGGGCGTGGCCTTCCTGGTGCCACTGCTCAGGGAGCCGTCGCAGTGGCTCAACGAGAACTTCGGCTGGTTCCCGCTGTTCGCCGGTGAGGGCGCGATCGGCGGCAAGACCATGCTCGCCGGCGGCATCGTGCTGGCGATCATGATTCTGCCGATCATCGCGGCCATCTCGCGCGAGGTGTTCCTGCAGGTCCCGAAGACGAACGAGGAGGCCGCGCTGGCCCTCGGCGCCACCCGCTGGGAGATGATCCGCATGGCGGTGCTGCCCTTCGGCCGCCCCGGCGTGATCAGCGCCGCGATGCTCGGACTCGGCCGGGCGATGGGCGAGACGATCGCGGTCGCGCTGATCTTCCCGGCGACGTTCGGCATCAGCTTCCAGATCCTCACCCCCCAGGGCAACAGCATCGCCGCCAACATCGCCAACGGGTTCGGCGAGGCCGGCGAAATCGGCCGTGGCGCACTGATCGCCTCAGGCCTCGTGCTGTTCATCATCACCCTGCTCGTCAATATGGCCGCCCGCATGATCATCAACCGGCGCAAAGAGCTCATGAAGGCCGACACATGACCACCATCCAGCACATCTCGACCGGCCGCCGGCTCAAGGACCGCATCGTCCAGGGGCTGGTCTATCTGGCGTTCGCGCTGGCCGTGGTGCCGCTCGTGTCCGTACTCTGGCTGGTGATCTCCAACGGCCTGGCGCGCTTCGACATGACGTTCCTCACCCATTCGATGCGGGGAATCGGCGCGCGCGATGTGGGCGGCGGCGCCTACCACGCCATCATCGGCACCCTGGAACAGGTCCTGCTCTCCTCGCTCATCTCGGTCCCCGTCGGGTTGCTCACCGCGATCTACCTGGTCGAATACGGCAGCGGCGACCGGCTGAGCCGGGCCATCAGCTTCTTCGTCGACGTCATGACCGGCATCCCCTCGGTGGTCGCCGGCCTGTTCGTGCTGGCGTTCTGGATCCTGTTCCTGGGCATGCCCTACTCCGGCTTCGCCGGCGCGATGGCGCTGTCGATCCTGATGATGCCGACCGTGGTCAGATCCGCCGAGGAGATGCTCCGGCTGGTGCCCGACGACCTCCGTGAGGCGTCGTACGCGCTGGGCGTGGCCAAGTGGCGCACGATCCTCAAGGTCGTCTTGCCGACCGCGTTCACCGGCATCGTGACGGGCGTCATGCTGGCCGTGGCCAGGGTCGCGGGCGAGACGGCGCCGCTGCTCCTGACGGTGTTCTTCACCGACTCCATCAACAACGACCCGTTCTCCGGGCCGCAGATGGGCCTGCCCCTCTACGTCTTCGACCAGGCGGCGCGTCCCAACGACACCGCCATCGACCGGGCGTGGACCGGAGCCCTCACACTCATCCTGATCGTCATGCTGCTCAACCTGGTGGCGCGTCTGATCGCCTGGTGGCGTTCACCCGCCAGGCGCCGATAGGGGGTAACCGCAGATATGTCCAAGCAGATCCAGGTCTCGGGCCTCGACGCGTACTACGGGTCGCACAAGGCGATCGAGGACGTGTCGATGACCATCGAGCCGCGCTCGATCACCGCGTTCATCGGCCCGTCCGGGTGCGGCAAGTCGACGTTCCTGCGCACGCTCAACCGCATGCACGAGGTGATCCCCGGCGCTCGGGTCGAGGGCAAGGTCCTGCTCGACGGCGACGACCTGTACAACAGCAACGTCGAACCCGTCTCCGTACGCCGGATGATCGGCATGGTCTTCCAGCGCCCCAACCCGTTCCCCACGATGTCGATCTACGACAACGTCGCCGCCGGCCTCCGGCTCAACGGCCGCGTCAGCAAGTCGCAACTCGACGACACCGTGGAGGAGTCGCTGAAGGGCGCCAACCTCTGGAACGAAGTCAAAGACCGGCTCAGCAAACCCGGCGCGGGCCTGTCCGGCGGGCAGCAGCAGCGGCTCTGCATCGCGCGGGCCATCGCGGTCAAACCGCAGGTGCTGCTGATGGACGAACCGTGCTCGGCGCTCGACCCCATCTCGACGCTGGCCATCGAAGACCTCATGGCCAAACTCAAAGACGATTACACGATCGTCATCGTCACCCACAACATGCAGCAGGCCGCCCGGGTCAGCGACAGGACCGCCTTCTTCAACCTGGCCGAGCAGGGCAAGCCTGGCAAGGTCATCGAGATGGACGAAACGTCCCGCATGTTCACCAACCCGTCCCAGAAGGCCACCGAGGACTACATCACGGGACGCTTCGGTTGATGAACCGACAGCAGACGGCATCCACGATGAACGGGGACACGAGGACTAAACCCGTACTGCTCATCGCCGACCCTGACGGCGCCGTTGTGGACGCCCTGGCGGCCGCCCTCGAACGTGAGGGCGTGGCCGTCACGGGCGCGCCTGACGGCGCCCAGGGCCTGCTGCAGGCCGGTGCCCTGCAGCCCGACGTGGTGCTCGTCTCGGCCACGCTACCGGTCATCGACGCCGTGGACTTCGTCCGCGCGGTACGCCTCGCGCGGGCCGTGCCGGTGCTGCTCGGCGTCGGGGAAGGCCACGCCGAGCAGGCCGTACGCGCGCTCGCGGCAGGGGCGGCCGCCTGCGTGGCCAGGCCCTACCGGGTGCCCGAACTGCTGCCGTTCATCCAGGCGGCCTCCCCCGAGTCGCACAAGGTGCTGGCGGTGGGCGGGGTCGAGTTGGACGTCCAGGCCTACCAGGTGCGCGTGGGCGGACGGACCGTGCACCTGCCGCTGCGGGAGTTCGAGCTGCTGCAGTATCTGATGCGCAACGCCGACCGTACAGTCACCCGCGAGCAAATCATGCGTCACGTGTGGAACGCCGCGGCGACCACGTCCACGAACACGATCGCGGTGCACGTCAAACGCCTGCGTGCGCGCCTGGGCGACGAGGACGACCAGCTCATCCAGACCGTACGCGGCGTGGGCTACCGGCTCGTCACCCCGAGCATTTCCGGAAATCCCGCATGATGCGCTCGGTGACGCCTTCGACGGTCGCTATGCCGTGCCACACCTCCGGGCTTCCCTCGGTGAGCACGGCAACGGCGTAGTCGCGGCCGCCGCCCCTGATCAGCCCCACGCTGATCGTGGCCCAGCGCTTGGTCGAGACGCGCCTGAGCCACCCGTTCTTCAGCGCCGCGCGCTCACCCTCGCACGTCGCGGCGCTGATCCCCCAGCCCTGACCGTCGACGACCCGGCCCATGAGGTCGAGCACCCGCTCGCGGTCCTTGGCCCTCAGCGGGCTCCTGCCGGACACCAGTGCCTGCATGAGGC
Organism: Nonomuraea diastatica; assembly: GCF_004349015.1. Lineage (NCBI taxonomy): Bacteria > Bacillati > Actinomycetota > Actinomycetes > Streptosporangiales > Streptosporangiaceae > Nonomuraea > Nonomuraea diastatica. The sequence continues at coordinate 2,469 of NZ_SMKP01000052.1, read as the reverse complement.
GGATCTGGTCCCCGACGGACGTTCGGGTGATTCCCCAGCAATAGAGGTCGAGGCAGTCCCCCGGAACCCCCTGCGTGTGTTTCAGGCCGAGCTTCTTTCCCGCCCTGGTGAAGCCGGCGGCCCCGCCGATGCGCAGCCAGAGACGGTCGGCGGCGTGGTTGTCGCTGTAGCGGATCATCAGGTCGGCGTCGTGCCTGACGCCCGCGGGCAGCTTCTTCCAGGGGGTGTCGAGCAGGAGCGCCATGAGGATCTGGACCTTGGCGGTGCTCGCCGTGATCAGCCGCTCACCGGGACGGTAGCGGTAGACCCGCCCCGTCTCCAGCTCCTTGACCATGGCCGTGACCGGCCCTGGACGGCCCCGCAGATAACGGTCGAGGCGTTCGGTGATCTTCTTGGCCGGGATCGGCGGCAGTGTCTCCTCGCGTGCGCTCTGCTCGATCCTTCCTTGCGGTTCCCGGCGCACCTCGGAAGACGTGGTCACGTCCAGCACGGCCGGCATGGCAGCGTGCATCTTCGCGGGCGTGGGCCGGGGCATCGGGACCAGCGGCAGGAGCAGGGCGATGATGATGACCAGTCGTGGTATCGCTCTCGCCCCAAGCGCGATCATCCGAGCATTATCACGACATTTCACAACACGCCGCTAGTGCCGCAACCAGAAGATCAGCGCGGCGAGCACCGGCGGTCACGATGCCTCCGGTTTCCGTCGGCGGGGGTCACGGTCCAGGCGGGGACACCATGTGCGAAGAGTGATCCCTCGACTCCACGAGACCGGGCCTGCTCGGTCCCGGCCTTGGTGGGCATCGGCGCAAGTTCCGCCCGCACCAGCGAGGAGTTCCGCCTCCCCGCGTCGTCCGCAGGTAAAGCATCCTCTCGGTCACCGAGCGGCGATCTCCACCATCGCCGCCGATCACCGCCCAACCCGGTGATCGTCCCGGTCAGAGTGCTAGACGCGAGCGGCGACCAGTTTCGCGATGGAATCGTCGTCACACGAGGACCAGAAGTCCCCGACGACGTCCTCCAAGTGCTGGACCGACTCGGCCCGGAACAGTACATCCTGATATTTCGTGATGTCGTAGTGCGTGGTGCCCATGGCGGACAGGTCCAGCGGCCTGATATCCATGCCGCGGAACTCCTCGATCTCCCCGTACGACGACAAGATGCCCGCCCCGTACGCCTTGAGCTCGTCGGCCTCCCGCATGACACCGAACTCCATGGTGAACCAGAACACCTTCGACACGAACTCCAGCGCCTCCTCCCCCTCGACGCGCCGTGCGGCCTCGCCCGCGAGGCGGTAGAGGGCGGCGTACCGGGGGTTCGCGAGCGCGTTGGCATGCCCGATCACCTCGTGGATGACGTCGGGCTCCGGCGTGTAGAAGGGAACGGAGTGATGCCGGATGTACTGCGTCGAGTGGAAAAGCCCGTCCGCGAGCACCCCGTAGAAGTCCCGCAGCGGCACCAGCCCCGCCGCCGGCAGATAGCGGAAACCGGTCAGCGGCTCCAGGAGCTGGGAGACCTCCTCCAGTTGCGGGATCCTCTCCTGAGGCAGCCTCAGCCTGGCGGCGCCGTCGAGATATTCCGCCGTGGCGTACTTGGCGTGCTTGATCCCCAGCTCCCTGGTGACCGTCGCCCACACCTCGTGCTCCTGCTCGGTGTACTCGGCGGTCGGAATGGGTGTCCCCGGCTGATAGTTGACCGCCAGCCCAGCGATGGCGTTGCGCCGCGCCCGATACACCGGATCCGCGAACCCCGGATGCGAGGCGGACAACTCGACCACCACGGAGCCGTCCGCCTGAGCCGCAACTGGGGCGAAGTACTGCGCTTCCTCAAACATGCCCCATATGACAACAAGTCCCGCTTTCGCTGGCAAGAGCGACCAGCCTGACTGAGCGATACGCTAGTTCCCGCATGCCAGATCATGTGTTTCCTGGACGAATCGCACAGCCGCGGAGGACGCCCTCGTGGACGATCTAGACGCCCGCCTGCTCGTGACCATGCGAGCCCACCCCCGCATCGGCCTGACCGAACTCGCCCGCCTGCTCAGGGTGGCCAGGGGCACGGTCCAGGCTCGGGTCGAGAAGCTGACCGCCAGAGGCGTCATCGAGGACTTCGGCCCCACCGTTTCGCCGGCCGCCGCCGGCTATCCGATCCTGGCGTTCGTCTGGCTGCAGATCGCGCAGGGACGCCTGGAGGAGGCGGTGGAAGCGCTACGCGCCGTACCGCACATCCTGGAGGTTCACGGGACGAGCGGACAGCACGACCTGCTGTGCCGGGTCGTCGCCAGAACCACGGAGCACCTCCAGGAAATCATCGCCCACATCCTGACGTCCCCCGCGGTGCAACGCACGGACTCCACCATCGCCCTGTCCACCCAGATCCCCCACCGGATCGAACCACTCCTGGCAGACGCCGTCACCTGATCCCGGAAAACACAAAAAGGAGGGGGTTTCGACGCGCTAAGCGTCGAAACCC